>NZ_JCBCUW010000056.1:0-32778 GCF_059862525.1 Pseudomonas sp. MF08875 | reverse complement strand
GAGGCACAAATGGCCGCCGGCACCACCCTGCACCTGGCCGTGGAGGGCGGCGCCAGCCTGACCCTGGAAGGCGGCAACATCACCTTCGCCTGCCCGGGCAGCATCAAGGTGTATGCCGGCAAACGCCAGTTCAGCGGCCCCAGCCGTTCCCAGTTTGGCTTGCCCCTGTTTCCACAATCGGTGTGTGTGGCGTGCCTGTTAAAAGCGGCGCGCAACGGCGCCCCCTATGCGGAGTTGCAGTAATGACCCCGGCCTTTGCTTATGACCCCGCGGCGGACGGCGCCGGCAGCGACCTGTTGAACTGGATGCAAGCGCAACCCCAAGCGCCTTATTGGGCGTTGGTGGATGTGGCGTTACTGGGCGCGGCACCCTTCAAGGCTGCGGCGCGCCGCCATCACTGGGCACCCGTCAATGCCCTGGCGAACACGCCCCTGCAAGCGTTCGGTGAGGTGGCCCCGCATCTGATTGCCCTGGGCGACACCCCTCAAGAACGCCAGGCACAAATCGCGCAATTACTGACACTCACCGCAGGCACACCCGCCCTCAGCTTCTTGCGCAGCGCCTACCCCGCACAAGCCCTGCAACTGCTATTCGGGTACTTGGCCAAGGCCCAGGTTCAGGGCCGGGCAAGGGCCGTGCATCTGCGCTTTGCCGACAGCCGTATCCTGCCGGGCCTGCTGCAAACCCTTGCCCCCAGCCAACAACGGCGCGTAGCCGACATCGTTCAGGACTGGCGAGGCTGTGATCGATACGGCCACGTTCAGGGCTGGCTTGCCCTGCACGAGGCAGTACCAGCCGCACAGATGGACACCGCCCCCCACCTGCACCTGTGCCCGGAACAACTGGCTGCGCTGCTGACACAGGCAGAAGCCGACAGGGTGTTTTACCAATTGACGCAGCAGCATCCAGAACTGCTCCCCCAACAACAACGCGCAGCCTTCCATCAGCGCCTCGCTACTTGCCTCTCAACGGCCAGTGAAATGAACCTGTCCACCGAACAAGACCGCTGGCTGTTTGTGCTGCTGAGTTTGAACTACGGCAATGAGTTCTATCGCTGCCCAGCACTTGCCCAAACCTGGGATGTTATTGGCGAACAAGGCGCGAGTTTGCAAGAACAAACACAAGGGTGGAGCACTGAAACGTTGCAGGCATTGATGGACTTCAAGGCCTCGCCAACTGTGCCTGATGGGCCAACCCCCCTTTAATTGGAGGCCTGCAAATGAGCAGATTTGAATTTGGCGCGTACCGCCGGCTCCGACGGTACAGCGCATTAATAGTGGTCGCCTTACTGGTGGGTTGTAATGGGGAAGAACCGGACAAAGGCCCCGCGTCCGCCAGTATCAGTGGTTACAACCACACCGAAGATTATATTCATCGATTCTTTATTGATGGGTCGTGGGGGGGGAACGTTTTTGCCTATAGCGGAGGAGGAAAGTTTGTATGCTGTATCAACTATCCTCGCGAATGGCGGCCTGGCCTCACAGCCACCGTCCGTTGGAGTACTTCAAGTTCCATTCCGGATGGCCCTCCCGGTGTCACCTGGCATGAGTTGGTAGTGCCGATTGAGTACTACGATAAGTTGGGTTCACTGAATGTGCACTTCTTACCGAACCATCAAGTGCGATTACTGATCTGGAATGGCTCGGCCGGTTCCAAAGGTTATCGCGGCCCAGATGCGCCGGAAAAACCTGCTGACTGGCCTTACTGACAATAATTACTTAGGAATTAACTCCATGAATGCGTTTCAAATTGGCAGGCAATACCTGCGTCAACTATTAAGTTCGCTAGTGCTGGCCGTATTGCTTGTTGGCTGTAAGGCGGAAGAGCCGGACAAAGGCCCCGCGTCTGCCAAGATCAGTGCCTATAACCACACCGCTGACTATATTCATAAGTTCTATATAGATGGTGCTTGGGGAGGGAACTCGCGTGCTTATGGCGGTGGGGGAGGTTTTGTGTGTTGCATTAGCTATCCTCGCGAATGGCGCCCTGACTTGACCGCTACTGTGCGGTGGAGTACTTCAGCTTCAAAGCCCAACCCCTATACGGGAACTACCTGGCACGAAAAAGTAGTGCCGATTGAGTATTACGACAAATTGGGCTCGTTGAATGTGCATTTCTTACCCAATAACCAAGTAAGGCTACTGATCTGGAACGGCTCGGCCGGCTCCAAAGGGTATAGAGGGCCAGATGCTCCGGAAAAACCCGCCGGCTGGCCAAAGACTCTTTATCTGGAGGATCTGAAATGACTGAGCTTCAAACCGGCAGGCAATACCTGCGTCAACTATTAAGTTTGCTCGTGCTGGCCTTATTGCTTGTTGGCTGTAAGGCGGAAGAGCCGGACAAAGGTCCCGCGTCTGCCAAGATCAGTGCCTATAACCACACCGCTGACTATATTCATGAGTTCTATATAGATGGTGCTTGGGGAGGGAACTCGCGTGCTTATGGCGGCGGCGGGAAGTTTGTATGCTGCATTAACTATCCTCGCGAATGGCACCCTGACTTGACCGCTACTGTGCGGTGGAGTACTTCAGCTTCAAAGCCCAACCCCTATACGGGAACTACCTGGCACGAAAAAGTAGTGCCGATTGAGTATTACGACAAATTGGGCTCGTTGAATGTACATTTCTTACCCAATAACCAGGTAAGGCTACTGATCTGGAACGGCTCGGCCGGCTCCAAAGGGTACAGAGGGCCAGATGCTCCGGAAAAACCCGCAGGCTGGCCAAAGACTCTTTATCTGGAGGATCTGAAATGACTGAATTTCAACCTGGTTGGTACAAGGTCCGACGCAAGCTGGATAACTCCCTGGACTGTCGCTATTTCAATACACCGCATACCTACAGCGCTTATTGCTGGCTAGAGCCCAATGGCAATCAACGGCTGTGGTGGGATGCCCAGCAGCACCCACCGGCCCGTGCCATGGCGTGGCAGCCCCGTTTCCAAAGGGTTGCCGACCCACTGTCGATTGCCTCCTGGGATGCCTATGCCTGCACCCTGGGCAACTCACAGATGGAGCCGCCGATTCCTATCTAAGCCAGTCGGCTGGTCAGCGTTGGTTATTAAAGAGGGTGAGGAATGAACCTATTTAAAATCTGCAGTTTTAAGGTTTTTGGTGCTGTGTTGCTATTTGTCGTACTAGTGGGTTGCAATGGTGAAGAGCAAGATAATGGGCCTGCTACAGCCAGTATCATTGGTTATAACAATACAGAGCATTATATACATCGTTTTTTTGTCGATGAGTCCTGGGGTGGGAATGTTCGTGCTTACAGCGGTGGAGGTGGGGTTGTTTGTTGCATAAGTTACCCCCGTGAATGGAGTTCGGATCTTGCTGCAGTTGTACGTTGGAGTACCTCAAGTTCTATTCCGGATGGCCCTCGCGGTGTTACCTGGCATGAAAAGATAGTGCCAATTGAAAGTTACGATCAGTTAGGGGATTTAAATGTTCACTTTCTGCCTGGCAATCAGGTTCGTCTGATTATCTCGCCGGGGTCTCCCGGATTTCCTGGCTATCGCGGGCCGGACGCGCCCGTTAAGCCAATCGACTGGCCTTACTGAAAATTTTAAGGAGTACCTCTAATGACCGAATTTCAAACCGGTTGGTACAGGGTGGCGCGCAAACTGGATGACACTCTTGACTGTCGTTACTTCGATACCCCACAAACCTATAGTGCCCATTGCTGGTTGGAGCCCAACGGTAGATTGCGGTTGTGGTGGGATGCCCGCAAACACCCTCCGGTGCGGGCCATGATGTGGGAGCCACATTTTCAACGCCTCGCCGATCCGCCCTCGATCGCTAATTGGGACGCTTATGCCTGTACCTTGGGCAACTCGCAGATGGAACTACCGATTCCTATCGCTCGGTTGGGGCGTGAACGCACCCCCATGGAAGAAGTGACGCGAGGTATGAAGGCCGATTTCAGCGGAATGGACTGTGTGCAGGAAATCCATGTCGGGGTGTTTTTTGATGGCACCAATAACAACATGGAACGGGACAAGCCCCACAGTCATTCAAATATAGTTAGCTTGTACGATGCTCATATCAAGGATCAAGAAACCCATTTTGCCTACTATTTGCCCGGGGTAGGCACTCCCTTCAGGGAAGTGGGCGAGATGACTGAGTCCAGTACTGGCAAAAGTTTTGCCTCGGGTGGTGAAGCGCGAATTCATTGGGCCATGCTTCAGGTCTATAACGCTGTTCACCGAGTTTTTCACGGGGGCAATATGCTCGATGCACATGAGATGAAGATCCTGGTCACTAAAGTCCTCAGTACTCACTTTCGTCACGCCACCGAAGAGAAGGAACTACGACGCCTCTTTTACGGTATCAACAGACGGTTGATAAACGCCGTGCAATACGAGCGCCCGCGTATTACCCAAATGCACCTGTCGGTATTTGGCTTCTCCCGTGGCGCCGCCGAGGCGCGGGTGTTTTGCAATTGGGTGCAAAGGTTCTGCGAAGGAGTGATTGGCGGAGCCAAGGTGAACCTGCGTTTTCTTGGCCTGTTCGATACCGTGGCTTCCGTGGGCCTGGCGGACTCTTCACCGGTGGGGCGCGGGTTTCTCCATTGGGCCCATAACAACCTGGCCATCGAGGGCGTCGAGAAAACCGTGCACTACGTGGCCGGCCATGAAATCCGCCGCTCGTTCCCGCTGTCCACCGTGCGCGATGGCGGCCGTTGGCCGGCCAATACCCGCGAGTTCGTCTACCCCGGCACCCACTCGGATATCGGCGGCGGCTATGGCCCTGGCGAGCAGGGCAAATCCCTGGGCGGGCGCAGCAGCCTGCTGTCGCAGATCACCTTGAATGATATGTACGAGGAAGCTCTCACCGCGGGTGTCAGGCTTATCCCTCGCCTGAAGATGGAAAATGAAACCAAAGACGACTTCGCCATTGACCCCGCCCTGCACGCCGCGTTCATGGCCTACACCGACTGGACGCTGCATGCCAACGAGCAACAGGAAAACCTCGCTGGCAGCCGCCGTGGCGTGGTGGAAAGCCGTATGCACACGCAGATGCAGCATTACTGGCGCTGGCGGGCGAGCAAGCGCACCGAGGCGCAGTTCAAGGCCTTGCACAGTTGGGCCAACGCCACTGCGCAAGACCAGCAGGACCTGTGGGAGTCGGAGTTGGATTGGCGCGCCGATGTGGCGCAGGCGCGCAAGGCCCATGAGCCCATCGTGGAGCAGCGCTACCAGCACGGTATCGGTTTGACCTCGCGCACGCTGCCCGCGCGGCCCAGCCAGACGCAAAAGGATTTGCTGCGCATGGTCGACGCCACTGCCCCGATTCCGCCCTTGGTGGATGAGTTCTTCGACCGCTACGTGCACGACTCCCACGCCGGTTTCTGGCTGCTGGGGCCGTTGACCCAGTGGGACAAGTCGGTGTTCGTCAATGAAATCCGCAACAAGAAAGACGCCTTTGACCAGTGGACGGCGCTGTCGCGCAGCCGCTTGCTCCACGCCCACCACTACACCCGTGTCGCCAGCCAGTACGCCCTCAACCGCTTCGAGCAGCGGGTGTACGACGCCAACAGCCCGAAAGCGGTGCCGGGTGCCGCGCCGGTGATACCGCTGATGACCGACGCCGATGCCGCCGACCTGCGCGAGAACATGGGGTTTGCCGGTTTGGTGGTGGAGTACGCCATGGGCAGCGGCACCCGCCGCGAGGCCAATGGCGCGGGGCAGTACCGGCGGGTGTTTGACGAAGACCATGAGGCCTTGGCGCTGATCGATGTTGCCGCGCAGCACCTGGAGGCGCTGGGCGGCGGCATCCAGGAGCGCGCCAGCCAAGTGGCCGAGGGCGTTGGCGAGCTCAAGGAGCGCGCTGTCGATAGCGTGACGGACCTGCCGGCCAAAGCCGCCGAGGCGGCACGCAAGCATGCCATGGACGCGCTGATAAACCGCTTGCCGGGTGGCGTGCCGCCGTTGCGTTGAGGTTGCTGTGTGGTGGTGAACAGGGCGCGGGTTGGGTGCAGTTAACGTAGACTCGTGCCCCTTCTGTGTTGCCCATTCGAGATGTGTTCATGCAAAGCCCGGCTTCTTCGCGCCCGCTCTGGCGGATCTATCTGCTGTTCCTTGCGCCCATGGTGTTGTCCAACTTCCTGCAGTCGATGTCGGGCACGGTCAACAGCATTTACATCGGGCAGATGCTGGGCACTCAGGCGCTGGCGGCGGTGTCGGGGATGTTCCCCATCGTGTTTTTCTTTATCGCCCTGGTCATTGGCCTGGGGGCGGGGGCCGGGGTGTTGATCGGCCAGGCGTGGGGCGCGCGGGAGGTGCATAAGGTCAAGGCCATTGCCGGCACCACCTTGCTGCTGGGGGCGATGATCGGCCTGGTGGCGGCGGTGGCGGGCAGTGTGTTTGCGCGCCAGGCGTTGCAGGGCCTGGGCACGCCGGCGGATGTGCTGGATGAGGCGGTGGCTTATGCCCAGGTGATGATGTGGATCATGCCGCCGCTGCTGGTGTTCGTGTTGTTCACCCAGTTGCTGCGCGGTGTGAGCGATACCGTTTCGCCGCTGTTGGCGTTGTTGGTATCGACCTGTGTGGGCCTGTTGCTGACGCCGGCGTTGATCCGCGGTTGGCTGGGTTTGCCGCCAATGGGCATCCAGAGCGCGGCGCTGGCCGGGTTGGCCGGCAACCTGGCGGCCATGGCCCTGTTGGCGTGGCGCCTGAACCGCAAACCCCACCCGCTGGCCCCGGACCGCGAGCTGTTGGCGGCCCTGCGCCTGGACCGCGAGATTCTCGGCAAAGTGCTGCGTATCGGCCTGCCCACGGGGTTGCAGATGGTGGTGATTTCCCTGTCGGAGCTGGTGATCCTGGCACTGGTCAACCAGCACGGCTCCCAGGCCACGGCGGCCTATGGCGCGGTGACGCAGATCGTCAACTACGTGCAATTCCCCGCGCTGTCGATTGCCATCACGGCGTCGATCCTCGGCGCCCAGGCCATCGGCGCCGGGCGCCTGGAGCGCTTGGGGCCGATTTTGCGCACGGGGTTGTTCATCAACGTGTGGCTGACCGGAAGCCTGGTGCTGCTGGGCTATGGGCTGTCTCACTGGCTGCTGGGGCTGTTCATCACCGAACCGGCGACCCAGGCCCAGGCCCAGCACCTGCTGCACATCATGCTGTGGAGCATGCTGGTGTTCGGCTTCCAGTCGGTGATCGGCGGCATCATGCGCGCCAGCGGCACGGTGCTGATGCCGGTGGCCATTTCGGTGTTCTGTATCGTCGGCGTCGAGTTGCCAGTGGCGTACCTGCTCGACGCCCATTTCGGCCTGCAAGGGGTGTGGATGGCGTTCCCGGTGGCGTACCTGAGCATGCTGGTGTTGCAGACGACTTACTACAAACGGGTTTGGCGGCACCAGAAGGTGGAGCGCTTGGTGTAGGCAGAGCCAGATATCGTTCACGGCGGTGCGTTCGCCCAGCGCATCGCCGGTGCTCAACACGCCACGCCACGCCGCTGCTGGGGTAGCATGCGCGCCTCCAATCCACACCCCCGGTTTGCAAGGAACCTGGCACATGCCGCCACGCCCCCCACTGTCCCTTTCCCTCGCGCTGCCTCCGTTCACCCTGCACCGCCATTGGCCGGCGCTGGGCTTGAGCGCGGCGCTGGGCTGCGTGCCCCTGGCCCACGGCCAGGACGCCCTTGAACTGCAAGCCGTGCAGGTCAGTGGCGCCGAGCTCGACGAACTGGACACGGCCCGCGCGGCGTTGCGCAGTGTGCCCGGGGGTAGCAACCTGGTGGACCTCAAGGAAGCGGGGGCAGGGCGCCTGGCCAACAACGAAGACCTGTTCAAGTACCAGGCTGGGGTGTACGCCAAGGCAGCCAACAACGAGGGGGCGAAAATCTCCATTCGCGGCTCCGGCATCAACCGTGGCCCGGGCGCCCACGCCTCGGGGCTCTATGAGATGTTCGATGGCTTGCCGGTGACCGGCCCCGGCGGCACGCCCTACGAGCTAATGGAGCCGCTGTGGCTGAGCCGGGTCGAGGTGCTGCGCGGCGCCAACGGTTTCGAGCGCGGCGCGTTGGCGCTGGGCGGCGCGGTCAACTACGTCACCCGCACCGGCTACGACGCGGCCAAGTTGCAACTGCGCTATGAAACCGGCAGCCATGGTTACCGCAAACGCCAGATCAGCTCCGGCCAGGTGCTGGGGGATTTGGACTATTACCTGAGCCTGACCGACTCGGGCTACGACGGTTACCAGGCCCACAGTGCCGGCAGCAGCCAGGGCGTGGCGGCCAACGTTGGCTACCGTTTGAACCCGGACCTGGAAACCCGTTTCTACGTGCGTTACCGGGAAACCGAAAACGACACCCCGGGCAAGCTGACCCGCCAGCAGATCGAACACGACCCGCGCGCCGCCAATGCCCTCAACCTCACCCGGCATTCCGAGCGGCCGCAACCGGGCAGTACCTGGATCGCCAACAAAACCACCTTGCAGATCGATGACGACTCCCGTGTCGAGGCGGGGCTGGTCTACCACGACTACCCCATGGACCTGCGCGAAGGCGCCAACCGCTTGAAGGTGGCGTACACCGACATCAGCGGCACCCTCAACTACCTGCGCCGCGACACCCTGTGGGGCCACGAGAGCAAGACCACCCTGGGCCTGCGCACCACCCAGGCGCTGCCTAATACCGGCGTGTCGGAGTTCGTGCGCTTGAGCACCGCCGCGTACCCGCTGGGCACCCGCACGCGCAACTACAGCTACCTGGGCTCGGACAGCGTGCTGCACGCCAGCCATGAGCTGGAACTGCTGCCCGACCTGTGGCTGACCACCGGGCTGGCGGCGATCTACACCCGGCGCGAAACCGAAGTCACCTACCCCCAGACCCACGACCGGTTGAGCCTGCACACCTGGGACTACGCGCCGCGCCTGGGGCTGCGCTACGCCTACAGCGCGGACCTTGAAGTGTTCGCCAACCTCAGCCGCTCCGTGGAGCCGCCGCACCCCTGGGCGAGTTTGTGGGGGGCGAACAAGTTCTTCCCTGCCAGCAGCGGCCCGGCGAGCGGCCTGCACAGCGGCGGGGTAAAACTGGACAACCAGAGTGCCACCACCCTGGAGCTGGGCGGGCGCGGTGACGCCTGGTTCGGCCACTGGGACCTGGCCTGGTATTACGCCCAGGTGCGCAATGAACTGCTGAGCGTGGAAACCCAGGCTGCCGTGGGCAATCTGTCAGCGATCATCGCCGAAGCCAACGCCAGCCCCACCGTGCACCAGGGCCTGGAACTGAGCCTCGACAGCCCGCTGTGGGAGGGCGGCCGTGCGGGCCGGGTGGCGCTGCGCCAGGCCTACACCTACAGCGATTTCCACTACGAGGACGACGAGCGTTTCGGCGACAACGCCCTGGCCGGGATTCCCAAGCGCTACTACCAGGCCCAGGTGCGCTACAGCCACCCCAGTGGCCTGTACACCGGGTTCAACGCCGAACGGGTGTCGAAAATCGCGGTCGACTATGCCAACTCCTTCTACGCCGCGCCCTACACCCTGTTCGGCGCCACCCTGGGCTACGACGCCCCCGGCGGCGCCTGGCAAACCTGGCTCGACCTGCGCAACCTGGCCAACAAACGCTACGCCAGCACCGTCACGCCGGGCTACGACGACCATGGCAAAGATGCGGCCCGTTCCACTCCCGGCGATGGTTTTGGGGTGTATGCCGGGGTGTCGTGGAGCCTCAACTGACGCGGGGCTGCACCCCCCAATCCCCTGTGGGAGCAACTGTTTTACCCCTACCATTCGTCACCGCCGTGCAGTGCCGCCATCGCGAGCAGGCTCGCTCCCACAGAGGAAAAACCAGCCTCACCCACGCAACAGTTCAACTGTGTGGGCTTGCCCGCGAGGGCCGGGGTCTGAGCCGTGCCGCTCTGTTCGCCAGCATGCCCACAGGGCGATGTGCAGCGTCAGTTTGAGACGCCGTTGGCATCCGCGCGAAAAAAACACCGAGGGCCTCCAGCCTGGGGCGGTATCTGTCGATAACTTCCTTGCATACAGCAGGAGTTTTCGACATGAGCACTCAGCGTTTATCTGTCGGCTTTAGCTTACTTTTTGCCCTGTCAGGTGGGCCTTGCCTGGCGGCCGCTCAGGTGGGGCAGGGGGTTGTTCAGTTCCAGGGCAGTGTTGTCGAGCAGGGCTGCAACCCCCGTGTGCAGGGGCGTGTGAGTTTTGAACTGACCCACTGCACGGTGCCGGCGCAACGCAACAACGTCAGCGCCAGCCAGGTCTTACCCAAAGCGTCGGCCAGCAGCGCCAGGCCTGCCCCGGTAGCGGTCAAGCTGATTGCCCAGAACAACCGGGCAGGGCGCTATTACGACCAGCGCTACACCTTGGTTGACCTTGCGGGC
The DNA here is from genome assembly GCF_059862525.1 of Pseudomonas sp. MF08875. Taxonomy (NCBI): domain Bacteria; kingdom Pseudomonadati; phylum Pseudomonadota; class Gammaproteobacteria; order Pseudomonadales; family Pseudomonadaceae; genus Pseudomonas; species Pseudomonas sp. MF08875. Next base: position 22,438 of record NZ_JCBCUW010000056.1, on the reverse strand, counting down.
AAACCGCTGGTGTCCGGGGCCTATGTGATTACCTTGACGGCGCCTTGACCGCTGCGCGGGCCCAGCCCTTAGCGGCAGGTGGAAAGGGCTGTAGGTCGTTGCCGATTGTGCCGGCGGAATGGGCGATGGCGGTGCCGCGTGTATTTATTTAGCGGATGAGGCGGCGCGTGCGGGCCTAGGTTCGGGTTTTGTTCAGGAACCTCACGCCATGACCCACCACCAGCGCCCCTACGATCAGCTCGCCGTGTCCCGGGTGTACCTACAGACCGTTTTCGCCGACCGCCCCCATCTGGAGCAGGTTGCCAATAGCCTGATCCAACAGGCACTCGATGAGCGCTTTGCCGGCCAGGGGCTGCGCGCCTTTGCCTTAGGGATCGGCGAGCCCGTCGAGCTGGTGGCCGAGGGTGCGCCGACGACCTACCGGCACGTAACCTCTGTCGCCGATGCCCTGATCGGCCGCCTCATGCACGGCTCGGCCATCAATTACAACCCCACTCGCCAGGTGCCGTTGCGCCTGGGCGGTGGCGCTGTGGTGCGTCTTATCGCGGGGCCGTCGGTCGATGATCTGGAGCAGATGATTAACCATCTGGCGCCACTGTTGCTCGAAGCCTTCCAGGATGCACTCGCCGCTTACTGGAGCGCAAAACCGTTGCAGGATCCCCTGTCGACACGCTGGCGGATCGTTTCCAATCAAATGCGCCTGTGCCTGAGCCAGGCTCCTCAAAACCCACCGCTCGCCTCCCTTGAGGAGAAGCAGGTGCTGAGCGAGCTGTACCCGCTCAAGGCCGATCGTGACAAAGCGGTGGGGGCGGGCCGGTTTCGGGTTTCTTTGGTGTATGCCGTCAGTGGCGGTGACGTGGGGGAATGGCTGCCGCTGCTGGTGCTCCAGCGCCAGTGGGCGAGCCGCCGTGCCACCTACGTCTATAGCCCGGGGCAGAGCGTGCTGGCCCTCGATACGCTGGATGACCTGGGGCCGCTGTTGCCGCGTTATTTGAGCCGCCACAGGTCGGGTCAGGCCATTCAGTGGACACTGCACGAACCCGACGGCGACGTGTTCGATCAACTGGCCCTGTGCATCCTGGAAAAACAGCTGCGCGACCTCACTGCGGTGCGCTGGTCGACGTTCCCCTCGGTGGCCTATTACAAGCATCTGTTGAGTAGCCTGACGGCTCCCCACGCCTGGTTCGGGGTCCCTACCAGCCTGGCCGAGGAGGCCTTGCCACTGTGGTTGCAAACCGCTGCGGCCGCGACACGGCTGCGTTACAGCCAGCAGTTGGACGACCTGGCCGGGGTGCAACTGGAGGCGGCGGGTGCCGATTACCTGCAAGGGCTGGATCCGATCCTTGCCTATACCCGCAAGGCACTGCAGGCGCAGATGGCATTGGACTACCCCCAGGAAGTGGTGATTGACCCGGATCATTACGCCCTGGCGTTCACCCGCACCCAGGGTGGGACTGTCGGCTGGACGCAAACCACGCAACGCACCTTGACCCAGTGGGCGCTGGACAATCCCTTTGTGCAGCCCTACGCCCGTGTCGAACTCATCAATCTGGCGGAGCCCGGCTATGCCCCTGATTGGTGGCTGAAGGTGCCTTATCTGCAGGCCTTGATCGAGCGGGTCGACATTGGCAAGCAATACCCGGCCATGCTGGAGCGCAAGCTCTTGGGCGATGACGTCGAAGCCGCGCGCCGCCGCGGTTTGTTTTGTGCCCAGGTACGGGTGCAACTGCCGTTGCTGGCCCTGGAGCACGTGATCCGCCGCCAGCACGGGTTCACGGACGAAGGCTTGGCCCTCGTGCGGCAAGCCGTGGCGGTCGATCCGGGCGCGGGCCAGGTCAATGGCCAGAAGATCGTGGTGCGGCCCCTGGCATTTCTCACCCATGCGGGGGGCAAGGCCCATGTGGCGCGCAATATGTTTGTAATCGGGGCCAGCGATGTGGCGACCAGCGTTCATGTGCTCTATCGCCCCGGCGGGCCGCAGTTGCTGGAACAGTTCCCCACCCGCCAAGCGGTGCTCGATAGCGTCGCGCGCACGGGGACGGCCCTGAACCGCGCCGTGCTAGACAGCCTGGACGAACCGGCCCGGGCCCTGTTCGGTAATGGCGGCTTTTTGAGCCCCCACGAGCAGCGCTTTCTCCAGGGCGATGAATACGGGCCCTCCCGCGCATCGTCTCCCGCACTGCTCAGTGACGAGCCGGTGGCGGGGGACTTCTTGCTGCGCGTGTTTCAGGACAACGCCCAGGCATTGGTGGCGCAGGCTAAGCGCCAAGCCGTATCCACCGAGGCGCAGCGCTGGAGGGCGTTTGAGAACGACCTGTGGCAACTGTTCGACGTGGTGTTGCCCTTGTTGCGCGGCCCGCTCAGCGCCGCAGGTTGGCTGCTGCAAATGATGCAAGGCTCCCAGGTGTTGGTGGCGTTGCAGCGCAATGGGGACCAAGCGACCAGGGCGCGGGCCACGGCGCAGTTCATTTCCACGCTGAGTGCCTTGTTATTGCACCCCGTTGCATCGCTCGACCAGCGTCTCAGGTTGCCGCAGGGGCACCCCGTCAGCGTCCCGGCGGCACTTGAGCAGGTCGGCGACCAGCTCTTGACCAAGGCAGCCCCCCAGGATATCTGCCCGCTGTACACACCCTCCTGGGGCAGCGCCACCCAGGCTCTGGCGCCGGCGATGCAAGCCGAACTGGAGACCTTCAAATGGCGTGCGCAAAATGCCCATCCGTCCCAGCCGTGGCCGGCCAAGCCCGAGTTTGCCCAGACCGAGGGCGCGACCAAGGGTTTGTATCGGGTGTTCATCGGCCCTCAGCGTTTTCACCTGCATGCCTACTTGGAGGGCGGCCTGTACCCGGTGCGCGATGTACAAGAGGGCACGCGAGTGGTCGATCTTGCGCAACCCTCGCGCTTGGGGCCTTGGATCAAGAGCGATGGCCAGGGCAACTGGTCGTTCGACTTCGGCCTGCGCTTGCGCGGTGGTATGCCGAGGAAAAAAAACATGCCCACCCGCGCCGATTTCCAACGCCGCAACCTCGAACTGGCGCAGCAGCATGCCGACGCGGTTGCGCAGATGCTCAAGGTCGAAGAAAAGCTAGCGGCCGTTCTGGCTCTGTACCAGCGCATGCATGTCAGCGAGCGTGGCAGCTTCACTGACGCCCACCGCCAGACCGTACAGCAGCGCTATCACGAACAGCTGCAGGAGCAGGCGCGAGCCCAGTTGCACCGGATCGAGGTGTTCAAGCAAAAAAACGAAAACCAGCCGATCGCTCGTTTTGAGAGCAGCCTGATCGAGCATATCGAAGACTATGTAGACAACCTGCGCCGGCAGATGGCGTTGCTGATCCTCAGTCGCAGTGCCGCCAAGCCTTCACCTGCTACTGCCGAGCGCTGGTACAAGGAGTTGGAATCCGAGGACGATGACGTAGCGGACCAGGCTCACCGTGAAAGTGTCGCAAGCCTGAGCCTCATGGCCGGGTTCAACGAACAGCTGTTGCAACTGAGCATTGAGGAGCGTGCACGCCTGGAGGAATTGGCCGCCATTGCCGGCTACGAGCCGGCCACCAGCCGTTTGCGCGACACCGCCGGGCCACACCGTACACCCTTGGATTGGCGGATAAAACTGATCGAGGTCTATCAGGGCATGGCGCTCAAAAGGCGCCCGTTGCCTCAGGAATACGGTGACTTCTTGGCCGCCAAGGCCTCCCTGGACCTGTTGGTGCGTGAAGTTCTGAGCCACAAGAACCTGCTGGAAACCGATGCCCTGACGCTGGAGCGGCGCATCGAGCTGCTGGGGGATGTCCTGGAGCAGTATTCGGGAATCCAGGACCGCCTCGGCTTCATCTTTGCGACGTATCCGCAACTGTTCGAGGCGCAGTATGGCGACAAGTTGTTGGCCCTGATTACCGACCTGTTGAGCGAAGCGGAGCACTCACAGGCCCTGATGCTGCGTGAGCGCACCAGCCAGGTGGTGCCGCAGGTGGCAAGGGTTTCGGCCAGCGGTACGCGCCAGCGCCTGATTGTGACGCGCAACCGCCAGGTACTGAGCGGGCGCGTGCGCGAGCGCACCCCGGATTCGGACGTGGAAATCGTGGAGGTGCAAGACCCTATCGATCAACACTCCCTCGGTACGTTCAAGGAAAGCGCCCAGGCCGGTGAGTGGGAGGAGATCCCCAGCACCACACTGCGGCCGGCGGCGCCGGCGCGCGCCCTCAAGCACCTGCTGGGTGACGCCGACACCCTGTTGGGCCGAGTGGACCGCGCAATCAGCGACGCGCGCAAAATCGCCCGCCAGTCCAACTCCCCCATTGGTGTTGAGGCCGAGCTGACGCGGGTTGCCGAAGGTTTACGCGACAGTGCGCGGAAAATCAGCCAGACCCTCGAGCAACGTGAGCAGGGGGGCGGGGCCGCTGCCAGCAAACGCGAGGCCGACCTATTGAGCAACCTTGAAGCGGCGGCGCTGCGCCTGATCGAAGAGGGCCGGCAACTGCGCATCGAGATCATCCTGCGCAACCCGCCACAAGCGCCGCGCATCGAGTACCTCAAGGCCCAGGGCGAAGTGGAAATAGTGAAGGTAGAAGGCTGGGTCAAGCTCAGCCGCGAGGATGACTATTTACAGGAGTACCTGATCCGCGACCGGGAGCGTCGGCCCGTGGCCTACGCGCATTTTCACTACCGTTCGCCGCAGGCTCCAGCCGCCGAGTTCACGGCCGCGCACCTGAAATTACCGCAACAGCGGTACCTCAGTTTTGTGCCGGTCGAAGGCCAGAGCGAGCAAATCACCCTGGCCGCGTACCGCAGCACCATCGGCTCGCGCCTGGCCCAATCGCTATTTTTCGCGGTCAGCCAAACCACCACCCGCAAGGGGCGGCCGGACTATTGGTGAAGCCGCCATTGCGGGCGGCTTCAACGACCCAAACCCCCGGGGTTACTTGACCTGGGCGTTGTAGAACACGCTGGCCGTGCCTTCTTTTTTCACGGTCAGCTTGTTGCCTTCGGCCAGGGCTTCGACGTTTTCCGAGCAGCCGTCGATCTGGGTCTTGCCCTGCACCGATTCGGTGGCGGTGTCGAAGGTGAAGGCGTAGGTGCTGGCGGGGCAGGCGTTGCCGCCTTCGCCGGTGGACACGATCAACAGGTACTTGCCACCGAAGGCGTAGGCTTTTTCGATGGCGACATAGCCGGTGACTTCCACGTCATCGACCACGTACTCCATGACATTCACCACCCCAGCGCGGGACTGGTAGTTGATGGCCTGGCCCAGGGTATCGAGGCTTTTCAGGGTAAACACATCGGCCACCCCGGACTCGGTCACCAGCAGCGGTTCATAGGCCATGGCTGGGGCCGCCGGGGCGGCGACCAGGGGCGATGCAGCCTGTGGCGAGGTGCATTTGCCGTCGTCGCAGATGCGGTCGCCCTTGCAGTCGGTGTCCTTGAGGCACTGGGCAGGCGCGGCGCCGGCCTGGGGTGGGGAGCTGGGTTCGGCGGCTTTGTCGCAGCCGGCCAGGGCCAGGGCGGTGAGCGAGAGGGCAAGGAGCAGTTTCATCGGTAAGGTCTTCCCTGAGGAGTGATCGGTGGCCGGGGAATTTAAAGGCCTTTGCGTGACATTACTAGGCCACTGTTTCCGGGCCGGGCCGCCCAGGGCCCTGATTCCCAATAGTTTTTTTGACGGGCCAGTACGTCCTGTGGACAATGGCGACATTCTGCTCCACCGATGCTGGCCCGCCCGGTTCTTGAACCGGGTGTCAGGCATCTTGCGATTCACGCACCCGATGCGCCCGCGTTTCGTGCCGCGGGCATGGGGGCCTACAGTTTTTTCCCGCCCGGTTTCCCGGTGTTTTTTCCAAGTGGAGCCATACTGGCTTGTGTCGCCCGGCTGTTCGTGGGCGTCGGCATGGGTGTGGTCGGGTTCAACCAGCGTTTTTTGCGTCTTCGGACGCACCAACAGAATCGATGTCACTCAAGCAGCTGAAGCCAATAGCAATAAAAAGTCAGCGCGCGAAGGACATATAAAGTGAGGCCCTGGATGTTCAGTCGGCCTTGTGTGCTCACCCGCCAGCCTCATCAGTACGCACCCGGGCCTAGCCTGGGCGCGGGCGATTGGGGCGGGCGGGGCGGATGGCGTTTTATGACAGGTATCACAGTATGCTCAAGCAAATGAACAAGGCCCTTCTGGGCCTGGCACTGTCGGTCGGGGTGATGTCTGCCCACGCCGAGGAGCCAAAGAAAGTCGACGTGTTGCTCATCGGCGGCGGGATCATGAGCACGACCCTCGGGGTCTGGATCAACGAACTCGAACCGCAATGGACCATGGAAATGGTCGAGCGCCTCGACGGCGTGGCCCTGGAAAGCTCCAACGGCTGGAACAACGCGGGCACCGGCCACTCGGCCCTGGCCGAATTGAACTACACCCCCGAAGACAAGAACGGCAACGTCGAGATCCCCAAGGCCGTTGAAATCAACGAAGCCTTCCAGATCTCCCGCCAGTTCTGGTCCTGGCAGGTCAAGAACGGCGTGTTGAAGAACCCGCGTTCGTTCATCAACTCCACCCCGCACATGAGCTTCGTGTGGGGCGATGACAACATCAAGTTCCTGAAGAAACGCTACGAAGCCCTGCAGGCCAGCCCGCTGTTCGCCGGCATGCAGTATTCCGAAGACCCGGCGCAGATCAAGCAATGGGTGCCATTGATGATGGAAGGCCGTGACCCGGCCCAGAAAATCGCCGCCACTTGGAGCCCGCTTGGCACCGACGTGAACTTTGGCGAAATCACCCGCCAGTTCGCCGCACACCTGCAAAGCAAGCCCAACTTCGCGTTGAAGCTGTCCAGCGAAGTGCAGGACATCACCCGCAACGACGACGGTTCGTGGCGTGTCAGCTACAAAAACCTCAAGGACGGCAGCAAGACCGAGACCGACGCCAAGTTCGTGTTCATCGGCGCCGGCGGCGGTGCCCTGCACCTGCTGCAAAAATCGGGCATCCCCGAAGCGCGTGAATACGCAGGCTTCCCGGTGGGCGGCTCGTTCCTGGTGACCGAGAACCCGACCATCGCCCAGCAGCACCTGGCCAAAGCCTATGGCAAGGCCTCGGTGGGCGCGCCGCCCATGTCGGTGCCGCACCTGGACACCCGCGTGCTCGACGGCAAGCGCGTGATCCTGTTTGGCCCGTTCGCGACCTTCTCCACCAAGTTCCTCAAGGAAGGCTCGTACTTCGACCTGCTGACCAGCACCACCACCCACAACATCTGGCCGATGACCAAGGTTGGCATCGAGCAGTACCCGCTGGTGGAATACCTGGCCGGGCAACTGATGCTGTCGGATGAAGACCGCTTCGCCGCGCTGAAGGAATACTTCCCCAACGCCAAGAGCGAAGACTGGCGCCTGTGGCAGGCCGGCCAGCGCGTGCAGATCATCAAGCGTGACGAAGAGAAGGGCGGCGTGCTGAAACTGGGCACCGAAATCGTGGCCGCGAAGGACGGCAGCATCGCCGGCCTGCTAGGCGCCTCGCCAGGTGCTTCCACCGCTGCGCCGATCATGCTCAGCGTGCTGGAGAAAGTATTCAAGGACAAAGTCGCCACCCCGGCCTGGCAAGAGAAGCTGCACCAGATCGTGCCAAGCTACGGCACCCAGCTCAACGGCAGCCCTGAGCGCGTCGCGCAAGAATGGGCGTACACCAGCGACGTGCTGCAACTGGACACGCCCCCGGCGATCCCGCACACCGCCGCGCCCCAAACCCCGGTCGCTCCGCAAGCGGCGCCCCAGAGCAACCCGGCCGCCGACATGGCCCTGTAGCACTGCGGTTTGAAACGCCCATGAAAAAGCCCGACCTGTGAAGGTCGGGCTTTTTTGGTTTGGGCCGCGCCCCTATGGGAGCGAGCCTGCTCGCGATGGCGGCATTCGGGCTGCTAGAAGTGCGTCGCCTGCCCGGCCTCATCGCGGGCAAGGCCCGCTCCCACAGTGTGGGTGGGATTTTCATGTTTTCTCTGTGGGAGCGAGCTTGCTCGCGATGGCGGCATTCGGGCTGCTAGAAGTGCGTCGCCTGCCCCGGCCTCATCGCGGGCAAGGCCCGCTCCCACAGTGTGGGTGGGATTTTCATGTTTTCCCTGTGGGAGCGAGCCTGCTCGCGATGGCGGCATTCCGGCCGCCACAAGTGCATCGCCTGCCCCGGCCTCGTCGCGGGCAAGGCTCCCACAGTCGTTAACCTTTTTCGGGGGGGCAGTGGTTGCCCTCGCGTTCCAGCAATTGGCGCTTGCGCTCCACCCCCCAGCGGTAGCCCGACAGCGCTCCGTCGCTGCGCACCACGCGGTGGCAGGGGATGGCGACGGCCAGGGGATTGGCGCCGCAAGCCTGGGCCACGGCGCGCGATGAAGTGGGAGCGCCGATCATCCGCGCGATCTGGGCATAGGTGGCGGTGGCGCCGGCCGGAATGCTACGCAGGGCTTGCCAGACCCGTTCCTGGAACGCGGTGCCGCGCAGGTCCAGGGGCAAGTCCAGGCCGAGGGCCGGGGCTTCGACGAAACCCACCACCTTGGCCACCCACTGCTCGAAGCCCGGGTCGGCGCCGATCAGTTCGGCGTGGGGGAAGCGGTCCTGCAGGTCGCGGGCCAAGGCGTCCGGATCGTCCCCCAGTAGAATCGCGCAAATGCCCTTGTGGCTTTGCGCGACCAGAATCGCCCCCAGGGAGCATTGGCCCACGGCGAAGCGGATTTCGGTGTTGGTGCCACCGGCGCGGTATTGGCTGGGTTTCATCCCCAACAACTGGTCGGCACTTTCATAGAAACGGCTGTTGGCGTTGAACCCCGCGTCATACAGCGCGGCGGTGATGGAGCCGCCCTTGGCCAGTTGCTCGCGCAGTTTGCGGCCCCGGTGGGCGCTGGCGTAGGCCCGGGGCGTGAGCCCGGTGACAGCCTTGAACACGCGGTGGAAGTGGAACGGGCTCAACCCGGCCTGCTCGGCCAGTTGCTTGAGGTTGGGCGGGCTGTCGGCTTGCTCGATGCACAGGCAAGCCCGGGTCACCCGCGCCGTGTCGAGTTCACTCTGCTCGCCGCCGGCCCGTTTGCTGGCGCGGTAACCCGCGGCCTCGGCCTGTTGGGCGGTGTCGAAGAACTCGACGTTCTCCCGCCGTGGCAGGCGCGAGGGGCTGCTGGCGCGGCGGTAGATACCGGTGGTTTTCACCCCATAGACGAAGTGTGAGTCCGCCGCCGGGTCACGGGCCAGCACCGCCAGCCAGCGTGGGTCGTCGGCGGTGGGGGCATTACGGTGGGCGCTGTTCATGGGGGCGTACCTGCAGCGTGGCGAAGTGAGCACAGCTTAGGGCATCCGTGGCTGTGCGAACTCCGAGTCTTGCGGTGTAACTCGCCGGGCGTTTACTTGAGGCTGACCTGGCCGCGGGCGTACATCGCGATCGAGCCGTGGTCGGGGATCTTGCAGGTCACCACGCCCGGCTCGCCGGGGGTTTTCTCATCGAGCAGGGTGATGACGTCGGCGAGGTGGAAGTATTGGTCGTCGCGCATTTGCTTGGCCGCCGCGGCGTAATACACCAGGCTCCCCAGCACCTCGGTGAAGGCCTGGTAGCACTGCTCTTCTTCGCTGTAGTTTTTTTCCTTGATCTTGCGCTCGCTCAACGTCGCCATCCGCACAACCACCGGTTCCTGGGCGGTGGAGGTGGGGTTGGCCGCGACGCTGTCCATCGCGTAGGTGATTTTCGGTTTGCGCGGGTTGTAGTGGTAGCGCAGGAATTTCCAGTCCTTGAGCGCATAGGCCAGGGCTTTTTCCGGGTCCAGGTAGAGCGTCACGTCATAGGTGTTCTGCACGCGTTTGCCGATCAGCGGCGAGGCGGCCTGGGCGGTTTGCAGGCTGGCGCCGAGGGTGAACAGGGCCAGTGCGCAGGCAAGGGGGGCGATTCTCATCCCGGGTTTCCATTCCAAAAATTGATAGATGGCTAAATGCTGGCGGATGCTTGCACGCAGGCCTGGGTCGGTCAACGTTTGCGGCTGGCCGAGCGTCACACCGCTGAGGCTGGGCAAAATCAAAATTCATCGTTTGTGAGCCGCAAGGCTCTAGGTCAAGCTTCTTGGAGTTTAAAAAGTTTGAAAATTTTTTGAATTTTTCTGTAGGACTTATCTCGAAGTGATTCCTGAATAGTCTGTCTTTCACATAGGGAGTTTGAAAAACGATGTCTACTGTATTCGGAAAAATCCTCGCCAAGACCTCCGTCCTGGCCCTCGTCGCCAGCCCGTTTTGCGCGATCGCCGCACCGTCCACCGCACCGATTTCCACCTTCGGCCTGCTGGGCAGCTACAACGACTTCAAGCTTGAAGGCGGCAGCGAAAGCGAGAAGGATCACATGCCTGAGGGTGGCCTGTTCTACAACTTCGGCAACAAGATGACCGCTGAATCCGGGTTTATCTACCAGGCCGGGGTGGACGCCAAGTTCGGCGAGCGCGACGACAACAAGCTCAAGGAAGGCCAGGCTGACCTGGACCTGGGCTGGCGCGCGGCGTTGGACGCACGCAACTTCGTCGATGTGCTGGTTGGCGGTGGCTACACCTGGACCCGCTACGAGCCGGGCTCGACCGACTACGACATGGAGTTGACCGCCAAGACCCCGTTCGCCAAGGCTGCGCTGGGCTACAACCACCAGTTCGACGACTCCACCCTGCGGGTGGAACTGGGCGCACGCCACAGCATCGGGGGCGAAGCGCACCTGAAGGTCGACGACATCGGCAGCGACACCGTGGACCTCAAGGACCGCACCAACCCTTATGCCGAAGTCAGCCTGCTGATGAACCAGAAGGGCGACCTGCCGATCATGGCGGGGCTGTACTACACCCGTACCGAATACAAGCTGGATGAGGATTCGGACGCAGCCGACAACACCAAACTCAAGCGTGATGAGTTTGGCTTCAAGGTGGGTGTGGCGTTCTAAATAGCCTGGGATAGGGCCCGCTTCCTCAGGAGGGCGGGTTGCACCCAGCGTCTGAAGGCTGGCGTAAAACCAGTGTGGGAGCGGGCCTGCCCGCGATGAGGCCAGGTCAGCCAGCTTGAATGTTGGCTGATAGGCCGCCATCGCGGGCGGGCCCGCTCCCACGGGTTTGCTAGTTAGGCAGGGCCTTACAGCGCAGCGCTCTCAGGGGCCACGGTTTTGGGTTTGCCGTAGTGCCACTCGTAGACCACGAATTTGAAGTCTTTCAAGTCGCCCTTTTCGTCAAAGCTCAGGTCCCCGGTGGGGGTCTTGAAGGTGCCGCTGTGGATGGCTTCGGCCACTTTGACCGGGTCTTCGCTGTTGGCCTGGGTGATGGCGCCGGCGATCACTTCCACCGCTGAATAGGTCGGCAGCACGAACGGCCCGGTGGGGTTTTCCTGCTTGGCGTTGAAGGCTTCTACCAACGCCTTGTTGGCCGGTTCCTGGTCATAGGATTTAGGCAAGGTCACCAGCATGCCTTCGGAGGCGTCCTTGGCGATCAGCGAGATCGAATCGTTGCCCACGCCCTCGGGGCCCATGAAGCGTGCATTCAGGCCTTTTTCCTTGGACTGGCGCAGGATCATGCCCATTTCCGGGTGATAGCCGCCGAAGTACACGAAATCGACATTGGCCTGCTTGAGCTTGGTAATCATGGACGAGTAGTCCTTCTCCCCGGTGTTCACGCCCTCGAACATCGCCACTGTGTAGCCTTTTTCCTTGAGTACCTTCTGGACCGCGGTGGCGATGCCTTCGCCGTACTGTTGCTTGTCGTGCAGCACCGCCACCACTTTGGGCTTGACCTGGTCGGCGATGTAGTGCCCGGCGGCCGGGCCCTGGGCGCTGTCCAGGCCGATGGTGCGGAAGATCATCTGGTAGCCGCGCGCGGTGAGTTCCGGGCTGGTGGCGGCCGGGGTAATCATTACGATGCCTTCGTCTTCGTAGATGTCCGAGGCGGGTTGGGTGGAGCTGGAGCACAGGTGGCCAACCACGAACTTGATGCCGTCGTTGACCACTTTGTTGGCCACCGCCACCGCTTGTTTCGGGTCGCAGGCGTCGTCGTATTCCACGGCTTCCAGCTGTTTGCCGTTGACCCCGCCACGGGCGTTGATCTGCTGCACGGCCATGCGCGCGCCGCTGAACTGCATGTCGCCGTACTGCGCCACGGGGCCAGTCTTGGCCCCGGCGATGGCGATCTTGATGGTATCGGCGGCGAACGAATGGCAGGCCATGCCGGCCAGGACCATGGCGGTCAGGAGTCGGGTGGCTTTCTTATTGAGATTGTTCATGCTGCTCCACTCAGTTGTCTTAAGGGTTGATGGGGTGTAGCGGTAAAAAAGGTGCGGGGGCGGTTCAACGCTCCCACGGCGCTTGGGCGTCGGCATCGGGCGCATAGCGCGCCACGGCCCGGGCCAGTTCCTGGGGCGCGAGGTCGCCATTGTCGGCGAGGCTGCGCAGGCTGGCCAGGACGATGCTGTAGCGATCCACCTCGAAAAAGCGCCGCAGGTTGTGGCGGTTGTCGCTGCGCCCAAAGCCATCGGTGCCCAGGGTGGTGTAGGGCGCGTGCAGGTACTCGCCGATCAATTGTGGCCAGGCCCGTACATAGTCGGTGGCGGCGACGATTGGTGCATTGCCGCAGAGCAAGGTATCGAGCTGGCTGGCGTCATGGCTGCGGGCACCGCCCAGGCGTTGGTCACGCTGCACTTGGCGGGCATCGCGGGCCAGTTCGCTGAAACTGGTGGCGCTGAACACCTGGTTGGTCACGCCCCAATCCTGGGCCAGCAGTTCACCGGCGGCGAGCACTTCGCGCAGGATGGTGCCCGAGCCGAGCAGGCGCACCCGCGCCTCGCCCTCGCCGTTGCGGGCATAGGCATAGAGGCCACGCAGGACGTCGCCGTGCAGCGCCGGGTCGAGAGACGGCTGGGGGTAGTTTTCGTTCATCACCGCGACGTAGTGGAACTCGTCGCATTGCTGCTCCAGCACGCGCCGCGCGGCGTGGTCGAGGATCACCGCCAGTTCCCCGGCGAAGCATGGGTCCCAGGCACGGCAGTTGGGCACCATCGAGGCCATCACCAGGCTGGAGCCATCCTGGTGCTGCAAGCCTTCGCCGCCCAGGGTGGTGCGGCCCGCGGTGGCGCCCAGGAGGATGCCCCGCGAGCGTTGGTCGGCGGCGGCCCAAATCAGGTCGCCCACCCGCTGGAAGCCGAACATCGAGTAGTAGATGTAGATCGGCAGCATCGGCTGGCCGTGTACCGAATAGGCCGTGGCGGCCGCGACCCACGAGCTGATGGCCCCGGCCTCGGTGATGCCTTCTTCGAGCAGTTGCCCAGTTTTCGATTCGCGGTAGGAGAGGATCGAGCTGGAGTCCTCGGGCTCATACAACTGGCCGTGGGGCGAGTAGATCCCGATTTGCCGGAACAGGCTGGCCATGCCGAAGGTGCGGGCTTCGTCGGCGACGATGGGCACCACCCGCGGGCCTAACTCCGGGGCCTTGAGCCAGGCACCGAGCAGGCGCACAGCGGCCATGGTGGTGGACATTTCCTTGCCGCCAGCGTGCAGGGCGAACGCGCCCACCTGCTCCAGCGCCGGCACCGGGATGCTCGGTGCCTGCTGCTTGCGCGCCGGCAGCGGCCCGCCGAGGGCTGCGCGGCGCTGGCGCAGGTAGTGCATGACGGGGCTGTCGTCGGCGGGGCGATAGAAGCGCAGTTGGGTGACGTCGTCGTCACTCAGGGGCAGGTGGAAGCGGTCGCGGAATGCCAGCAGGGCCTCGACGTCGAGTTTCTTTGCCTGGTGCGCGGTCATGCGCGATTCGCCGGCGGCGCTCATGCCATAGCCTTTTTTGGTCTTGGCCAGGATCACCGTGGGCCGGCCCTTGCACGCCTTGGCGGCGGCGAACGCGGCGTAGAGCTTGCGAAAGTCATGGCCGCCACGCTTGAGGGCGTTGATCTGCTCGGCGCTCATGTGCTCGACGAGGCGTTTGACTTGGGGGTCTTTCTTGAAAAAGTGCTCCAAGTTATAGGCCCCGTCGTTGGCACCCAGGGTCTGGAACTGGCCGTCCGGGGTGGCGGCGAGGTGGCGCAGCAATACGTGGTCGGTGTCGCGGGCGAACAGGGCGTCCCATTCCGAGCCCCAGAGCACCTTGATGACATTCCACCCGGCGCCGGCGAACAGCCCTTCGAGTTCTTGGATGATCTGGCCGTTGCCCCGTACCGGGCCGTCGAGGCGTTGCAGGTTGCAGTTGACGATAAAGGTCAGGTTGTCCAGTTGCTCGCGGGCGGCTAATGACAGGCCGGCGATGGATTCGGGCTCGTCCATTTCGCCATCGCCAAACACGCCCCACACATGGCGGCCCTCGGTGCTGGCCAGGCCCCGGTGCTGCAAGTAGCGCATGAACCGCGCCTGGTACACCGCGCTCAACGGGCCGATGCCCATGGAGCCGGTAGGGAACTGCCAGAAGTCGGGCATCAGCCAGGGGTGCGGGTAGGAACACAGGCCGGGGCCGTTGATTTCCTGGCGGTAGTTGGCCAGTTGTTCTTCGCTCAGGCGCCCCTCCAGGAACGCCCGGGCGTATACGCCGGGGGCCGAGTGGGGTTGGAAGAACACCAGGTCGGCGTTGCGTTCGCCCTCAGCACCGTCGCCACGGAAAAAATGCTGGAAGCCGACTTCGAAGATCTCCGCCGCCGAAGCGTAGCTGGCGATATGGCCGCCCAGTTCGCCGTAGGCGTGGTTGGCGCGCATGACCATGGCCAGGGCATTCCAGCGCATCAGGCTGGTGATGTGCTCGTCCATCGCGAGGTCGCCGGGGTAGCTGCCTTGCTGCTCCAGCCCCAGGGTGTTGCGGTAGGCGGAATAGGGCTGGGCGTCGCGGCTGATGCCGTGCTCGCGGGCAAACGCCTCCAGGCGCCCCAGCAGGTAACGGGCGCGTTCGCTGCCGCTGGCGTGCAGGGTCGATTCCAGGGCTTCCAGCCATTCGCGGGTTTCCTGCGGGTCCGGGTCGTTGGCTTCGGCGGGGTGGCTGTTGGCGGTTTGCATCGGGTTCTCCTGTGCCATCAGGCACACGCCGCCAAGGCCTGGCGGATATCGGCCAGCAGGTCGTCGATGTCTTCCAGGCCGGCCGACAGCCGCACCAGGCCTTCAGAGATGCCGTGGTGCGCGCGCTCCTCGGGGGTGTAGGTGGAGTGGGTCATGCTGGCCGGGTGTTGGGCCAGGGATTCGGCGTCCCCCAGGCTGACGGCGCGGCTGAACAGTTGCAGCGCGTTCATGAAGCGCCGGCCAGTGTCGATGCCGCCCTTGAGTTCAAAGGCAATCATCCCGCCGGAGCGCTTCATCTGCCGTTGCGCCAGGTCGTATTGGGCGAAGGAGGGCAGGCCGGGGTAGGCCACCCAATCTACCGCCGGGTGCGCTTGCAGGTATTGGGCGATGGCCAGGGCATTGCTGCAATGGCGCTCCATGCGCAGGGCCAGGGTCTTGAGGCCGCGCATCAGCAAAAAGGCGTCCTGGGGCGACATCACCGCGCCGGTCAGGTCCTTGAGGCCTTGCAGGCGAATGCGCTCGGCCAGGGCTTGGCTGGCGACGGCGATGCCGGCAGTGATATCGCCGTGGCCGCTGAGGTATTTGGTGGCTGAATGCACCACCACGTCGGCGCCCAGCTCCAGCGGCCGTTGCAGGTAGGGCGAGCAGTAGGTGTTGTCTACTACCACCGTGATGCCCGGGTGCTGGTGGGCGAGGGCGGCCACGGCCTGGATGTCCACCAGTTGCATGTTGGGGTTGGCCGGCGACTCGAAGTACACCAGGCGCGTGGCCGGGCTGATGGCGTCGCGCAGTTGGGCCAGGTCGCTCATGTCGACATGGCGCACCTTGACCCCGAACTCGCCAATACCGTGGTGCAGCAAGGCGAAGGTGCAACCGTACAGGGTGCGATTGACCAGAATCTCATCGCCGGGGCGCAGCAAGGTCCAGAACGTCGCGGCAATGGCGCCCATGCCGGAGCTGAACGCCACCGCCGCTTCGCCGTTTTCCAGGGCGGCCATGCGCGCTTCGAGCAGGCTCAAGGTGGGGTTGGAAATACGCGTATAGAAATGCCCCGCTTCCTGCCCGGCGAAGCACGCCGCGCCGTACTCGGCAGTGGGGAAGGCGAAGGTGGAGGTGAGGTAGATCGGCGGCACCAGGGCGCCCTGATGATCGAGCGGGTTGTAGCCGTGGTGAATGGCACGCGTAGAAAAGCCGAGGTTGTTATTTTTGTTGTCCATACGGAACGCTCCGGATTTTTCCTACATGCTATTCTCAAAATTCAACATTTCTATTCCAAAATTGCTGTCAAAAAGCGAAGTTATTGGCATGGAACTCATAATAAAAACGAAATAGAGGCAAAAAATTCCAATGGTTCTGGATCGCACCGACAAGGCCTTGCTTATGGCCTTGCAAGACAATGCCCGATTGACCATGGCCGAGTTGGCCGATCAGGTGTCATTGAGCACGTCGCCCAGTTGGCGGCGGGTCAAGAACCTTGAAGAAAACGGTGTGATTACCGGCTACCAGGCCATCCTTTCGCCCAAAGCCCTGGGCTACGGGGTAACGGCGTTTGTCAGCATCATGATGGATTCCCACACCAAGGACGCGGCCCGCAGTTTTGAGCAGCGGCTGTTGGAAATTCCGGAAATCGTCGCTTGCCACAACATCTCCGGGCGCTTCGATTTCCTCCTGGAAGTGGTGGCCAAGGACCTGGAATCGTTCGGCGAGTTCGCCCGCGAAGTGCTGCAAACCCTCCCGGCGGTGAAGGAAATTTACTCGAGCTTTTCGTTCAAGACCGTCAAGGCCCAGCGCACGATCCCGGTGCCCGACTGACGCTCGCCGGGGTTTGCCGCAACGCCACCCTTGTGGCGTTTTTTTATGCCTTGCGTGAAGTCGCAGTTTTGACGTCAAAAATTTTCCGACGAACGGAACTGATGCCGAAATGCCATTGTCTGTATCCCATACAAACAACGCGACGCTACAAGGACTGATGCAATGAGAATCGTGAAAACGCTGGCACTGGCCGCCCTGTTCGCTGCCCTGGCCGGCTGCGGCAGCGATGCCATCGAGGGGAAATTTGCCGTACAGGCCAGCGTCATGGGCTTCAAGAGCAATGTCGGCACCGCGGTGCTAGACGAAGACTTCATCACCCTGATGGGCGACAAGTACGAAATCGATGAGTGGCAGCGCGACGGCGACACCGTGATAGCCCGTGGTAAGGATGGCGAAAGCGTGATGAATGCGCGCATCGAAGATAACGGCAATCGCCTGGTGGTCCTTGATGGCGGCGAAGTGGTCAGCATGACCCTGACCCGTATCCAATAAAGGGCTTTCCTATCGGGCGGCCGGCGCGGCGGCCCTGTTTTCGTGCGTGCATTACCCCCCTCTTAAAAAGGATGTTGTGTGAAGAAACTATTGGCAGTGTCTGGCGTTGCGCTGTTGTTGGCCGGTTGTGGCTCAAGCTACGACTGGGACGAAGTGACCACCTCCTCTGGCTCCAAGGGCAAGCCCACGGCCACCTACGTCGACAAGAAAACCAAAGAGCCGATCTCCGGCACCATCACCTGGAAAGAAGGCGATACGCTGATTTCCGAGTTCAAGGTGAAGAACGGCAAGGTCCAGGGCGACTGGGTCACCCACAACGCCGACGGTTCGGTGGCGATCGAGGCACAGCTGGACGAGGGCGAGTTGACCGGCACCACGGTGGTCTACTGCCCCGGCCCGGATAAAAAGCCGCAGCAGAAAATCGTTATCGACGGCAAGGAAAAAAGCCAAAGCCAGTACGACTGTGCCACTGGCCTGCAAACCGCGCTGGAAGTCGAAATCCACACCCCCGGTAAGGAAAACCACGGCCACGACCTGGCTCGTTCGGCCTGGCGCATCGTTGACGGCAAGCAAGTGCCCGCTGCGCTGGCCAGCTACGCGAAGGACGGCAGCGGCAAGCTCGATGGCGTGCAGGAAACCTACTACCCGACCGGCCAGGTCGAGCAACGCCACCTCTATAAGAATGGCCAGCTCGATGGCGTCTCCGAAGAGTACGTGCTGCTGACCGATGGCACCTATCGCCTGCGCCAAACCAGCCTCTACAAGGACGGCAAGCGCGACGGCGACACCACGCGCTACTTCGCCTTTGGCAACTGGCCGGAGAAAATCGTCGAACGCCGCGAAAGCTACAAGGACGGCGAAGACCTGGGGCAATCGATCAGCTTCGAGAACCTGGACGTGCATGTGAATGCACGGATGAACGATATCCCACCGGCCAATTACAAGATCCACAGTGCGCTGATCGGCCGCGACAGCTACGGCGGTTTCAAGGCCGATGTGGAGTCGCTCAAGTACCTGCTCACCGAATCCAAGGTGGACGTGAACGAGCGCTTGGTCGCGGATGAAGATTTCCCGATCCAGCAAGTAGCGGAAAACGCCTATGACATGCTGGTGGGCTTGGGGGCCGACCCATTGAAAGTCAGCCTGGCCGGCAATACACGGCTGATGATGTGCATCAAGCAGTCTTACCGTAACTGCTCCGACGAGCACTTCAGCCAACTGATGGCCTTGGCCAACGCGAAAACCGCCAACCTGTACGGCAATACACCGCTGCACCAGGTGTGCAAGACCACCCGTTTCCTCAAGGAGCGCCCAGCGGTGGTACAAGCGCTGATTGGTAGCCAGGATGTGAACGCGGTGAACTATGCCGGGCAAACGGCGTTGCACTACTGCATCGTGCAGAAAGACAAGACCACGGCCAATGCGCTGATCCAGGCCGGTGCTGACCTGGACAAGGCCGACCTGGCGGGCGTGACGCCGATGCAACTGGTGTTCCTGCGCGATCCGCGGCCCAACAGCCAGAAGCAGTTGTCGTGGGATGAGGAGCGAGTGCGTTTTGTAGGCCAGTGGCTGAGCAAATCCAAGTTCAGCTTCGAGACGCCGTTTGCAGGCTTCGACAAAAGCCTCAAGCAACTGATGATTGAGGCCGGTGACGCGCCAAGCGCCATGTTGGTGGACAGCCTGAGCCCCAAAAGCTGACCCTGTGCGTTAACCCTATGACGCCCCGCACGCTAACGCTTGCGGGGCGTTTTGCGTTTCGGTAACGCTGTTTTGCCGCCCCGCAGGGTAATTGTGGCGTCGTCTGATGGCCGGACGATGCTACAGTTCAGGGCTTCAGGAAGAGCGGACTGGGTAAAGGGCAATGGGCGGTATGGGGTTGCAGCGTCGGTGGGGGGCAATATTCGGGCTGTTGCTGGCGCAGGGAGGGATGCCGCTGGCGCTGGCGGCCGAGCCGTCGGTGGCGTCCGCCAGCGCGAGCCTGCCGGCCGCGCTCTATGCCATGTTGCTGGCCTTTTTCCTCGGCGCGGTGGCCGGGGTGATGCTCGCCTGGGGTCGTTGGGGTTGGCTGCGCACCCTCGCCGGGTTGGGCCTGGTAGTGTTGATCCTGGTCAGCGCCGTGGCCAGCGCGGCGAACTGGTTGGCCTTGCTATTGGCGATCCCGGTGAGCATGGCCATTGGCGGCGCGATCTTCGCGTCCCTGGCCCCGCAGCGCGTGGTGCTGTATTGCGTGATCGGCTTCTTTACCTACGTCGGCTTGCTGACCGTGCTCAGCCTGCTGCTGGGCGCGATGACCTTTGTCTACGGTTTGGTTCTGCCGGTGGCGTTGCTGGCGCTGGCCGGGCTGGTCAATGTGCTGTTCAGCCTGATGCGTGCCACTTGGCAGAAAAGCCCGATGGGCTTCTTCCAGCGTGTGTTGATCGTCGGCGCAGTACTGCTGTTTTTGGCGTTGCTGTCGGGTTCCTTCAGCGAATCGCTGTCTTGGTGGGTGGTGTTGGGGCTGACCTATCTGGTGGCCCTGGTGGTGTTCTGCCTGGGCGGCGGCGCGGTGGAACCGGCCACGGAGCAGGACGCAGGCAAGGGCGCCAAGGGCGGAGGCGGGGCGTCGGGGAGCTGGTAGCGCCGCACCCCGCGACGCTACCGCTGGGTGTTAGAAGTTGATCGATGCGCTCAGGCGTGCGGTCAGCGGCGCACCTTGGAACAGGTAGCCATCGCCCAGGTAATCGCCAACGTCGCGCCAGTAACGCTTGTCGAACAAGTTATCGACGCTCAGGCGAAATACCGTGTCATAGCCATCGATCCGCGTGCTGTAGCGGCTGCCCAGGTTGAACACCGCGTAGCTGCTGGCCTGGACCTGGCCTTCGTGGTTGGCGTTTTTACTGGCGCTGTACTGCACGCCCCCAAGCACGGCCAGGCCTTCGACCCAGGGCAGGGCATAGTCGGCATACAGATTGGCCCGCCATGTCGGCACGTTCAGTGCCTGATGCCCTTCATACGCTGGCGTGCCGGTATCGTTTACCCGGGCGCGGATCGCCGCGGCGCTGGCCGAGAGCTGCAGGCGCGAGGTGACAAAGCCGTTGGCCGACACTTCCAGCCCGGTGTTTTTCTGCTGGCCTTGCTGGACGTAAGTGAAGCCGCCGCCGTCATCGGGCCGCGAATACTGGTAGGCCTGGCGGGTCTGGAACAGCGCAGCGGCGAAGCTGATCCGCTGCCAGTCGTACTTGACCCCGGCTTCGAGCTGGCGCGAGACGGTCGGGGCGAGGGTTTCAAACGCATTGCTGGCGAACCACGGCGCCTCGCCCCCCAAAGACAAGCCCTTGCTGTAACTGGTGTAAAGCGACAGGTTGGCGATGGGCTTGTAGATCAGCGCTGCCTGGGGCAGGAACTCGTAGCGCTGGGTGTGGCGTGCGGAGTCGCCGCTCACCTCGAAGGCTTCCTCGTCCAGACGTACTTCCCGCGCGCCCAGTACGGTTTGCCACTGCTCGTTGAGGCTGATGCGGTCGGTGACAAACAACCCGTATTGGCGGCTGTCGAGGCGGCGTTGGCGATCGTTGAGGGCGCCGCTGTAGGCGGGGAATTGTTCGGGGTCTTGGTGGATGTTGCCGGTGCCGAGTGTTTCGTTGATCGGCTCACGCTTGTCCACGGTGCGGCGAAATACGCTGGTACCGACCGTCAGTTCATGGCCTAGGCCGGCGGTGTCGAAGCTGCCACTCAGGGCTGCCTGGGCTTCGTCGGTGCGGCGGGTGTCATCGGGACTGCGGAAATCATAGATGTCGTAGTTGCCTTCCGGGCTGAAGTAATTGGGCACCGGGACGCCTTCGCAACTGGCGGAGCCATAGCAACCCCAGGCGAAGGAGCTGTAGTCATCGATCACTACGTGGCTGCGGGAGGCGCTGACGCTGCCCTTCCACAGGTCGCTGAAGCGGTACTCGAACTTGCCGTTGAGGTTCAGCGAGTCGATATCCACTTGCTTGGCACCGCTCTGGTGGGCCAGCAGCTTCTTGGGCGAGGCGTGGTGCGGCAGCTCGGTGTTGCCCAGCAACTGGTAGCCGGGCACTGAGCGCTGGGAGCGGCTCTGGTACTCGGCATCCAATTGCAGCAAGGCGTTGGGGCTGATGTTCCAGTCGAAGGCCAGGGACAGGAAGTCCCGCTGCCCATCGGCGTGCTCGACGTAGCTGTTGATGTCCTCATGGGCGATGTTGGCGCGCAGGCCCACTTGCTGCTCATTGCCGAACCAACCGCCGACATCCGCTGCCAGGTAACCGCTGCCGCGATCATCGGTAGAGACCGTCACCGAGCGCACCGCTTCGGGGCGCTTGGTCACGTAGTTCACCAGGCCGCCGGGCTCGGCCACGCCGCTTTGCAGGGCCGACAGGCCCTTGAGCAATTCGACTTGCTGCTTATTTTCCAGGGCGACGTTCTGTTCGCCAGTAACCGTGCGGCCGTTGATCTTGTAACTGCTGGCGGCATTCAGGGAAAAACCGCGCACCACGAAATTCTCGTAGTAGCCGATTGGCGCATAGGCTTGGCCTACGGAGGCGTCGTTCTTCAGTACCTCACTGAGCAGGCGGGCTTGCTGGTCCTTTATCAGGGCGTCGTTGATGACCGTAATGGAAGAAGGCGTGTCCAGCAGCGGCGCTTCATCAAAACCGCCGACCGAGGCCTGGCGCACCTGGTAGCCGGAATCGGCTTCGCCTTCGACGCGGGTGGCAGGCAACTCGGTACTCGCGCCAAGGGCGGGGCTGGCAAGCAGGCTGAGGCTCAGCAACTTAAGGGCGAAACGCGGGGCGGGCACGCCCACCCAGGGTGCCCGGTACAACCTATCCATGAAAGCTCCTTGATGCGGCTCATTGGCAAGCGCGACGCGGCGGCTCGCTCTTGGTAGCCGGCCATCATATAGGAGGACGTTGGGTGGCTGGGGTTCGTTAACGCCGAGCTGGCGGGCGGCTTATATATAGAAGGAAGGGCGGTTTTGACGATTTCAGGTGGGCTCGATAGAAAACCTGAATTAACGGTTGACGGCGATTTATATCTGTCTATAATTCGCCCCACTTCCGGCGCAGTCGAAACGGAAAACTCCTTGGTAAACAAAGAGTTATGCAGGTTTCGACAGCGCGGAGCTTCAGGTCATCGAAGCCCGAAAGGAGTTGAAAAAGAGGTGTT
>NZ_JCBCUW010000055.1:0-34893 GCF_059862525.1 Pseudomonas sp. MF08875 | reverse complement strand
GAGTCAGCTGCCGGTAATGCGTAGTCATCTGCGCTTGAATCCTTCGGTGTGAGAGCCTGGATTCTACCGGTGGCTGGCTCTCTGCCTCTCGTTTCAAGCGTTGCGCTTATTCTATGAATTCAGGGCCTATATTCGCATGCCAGGGGAGTATGTTTGATGTGCTGCTTGTGCGTTAGTCGGCTGAGCAAAGCGGGAACTTTTAATTTTAGAGGTCACGAGTTTTTGTCGCAGGAGTAGCCAGCGGGCAGGCCCGCTGGCTATAGACGAGAATGTTGTTTAGAAGTGCAACTTCACCAACAAGCTGGCGGTGTTCTGGTCAGTGTCGAAATACTGGCTGTCTTTGATGCCGTACTTGTTCTTCCAGTAGTCGTATTCAATACCCACGTACAACTGCTTCTCGCCGAAGTTGAGCGCTTTGCCCAGGTCGTATTTGATTTGCGGGTTGATGTGCAAGTTGGCGTGGTAGGTGCCCTTGCTGTTCTGGTCGTTGTCCACGACCCAGTCGATAAAACCGTCGATCAGGATGTCGGACTTGCCCACGGGAATGGTGTAGGCCCATACCGGGGTGATCTGCCAGACGTTGTCGCCGGCGCGCGGGCCTTCGGTCTGGCGGTTGTAGAAGTTCAACTGGAAGAAGTCGAAACCGGGGATGGCCAGGTCGAAACCCGGGCCGATCAGGTAGGACTCGTTGTCGCCTTCGCCAAACTCGTAGGTCATGGCCAGCAGCACGTCCTTGATCGGGCCGAACTCGATTTTCTGGTCGAAGATCTTGCCGAACGACAGGCGTGGGCTGAACTCGCCGTAGTAGGTATTGGGGCCCGAGTTACTGTCTTTTTTACCGTTGTAGAAGATCTTGTCGACGAACAGGAAGTTGTCGCCGTACTTCCAACCATCGGCGTGTTCGAAGGTGAAGGTCTGCTGTGTTTCGGGGTTGACTTCGAAGTTTTGCCCATACAGGTACGTCAGGCTGTTGTTCTGCCATTGCAGCAGGTCGCCCGCCATGGCCTGGCCGCCGGCCAGCAGGCCGGCAGCGAGCATCACACTGTTCACGGTACGTTTCATTCGGTTGCTCCCAAAAGTTGGTGGTTCTACGTTGTTCTTCAGTCAGCGCTCTGCTGTGGCGCCTGTTTTCACTGCAGTTAAAAGTTATCCGGTTGGTCAGCTTTGCTGTGCTTTGCAAGCGCTGAGCCAAGGTGAAGCGAAAACCAAACAACGCCCGTCGGCTGTCCGCAAAACAACCGAGTGGGAGTGTTTTTTTGTTGTGTTCGGGACGCCTTTGAATTAACCGGGGCCTGGATAAGTTGGCTGCCCGGTCAGGTTCGGGCGGTACGGCTGGGTCAGCCGTGCCGCGGCGCGGGCGCGGAGAATACTGGCTCCCACGGCCCGGCTCAAGTGCCCTGCAACAGCGCACCGCCAGCAATGTGGGCGCGCTATTGCCGGGCATTTTAGAAATGCACCTTGAGCAGCAGGCTCGCGGTGTTTTGGTTGGTGTCCAGGTTGGCGCTGTCGGCGATGCCGTACTTGTTTTTCCAGTAGCTGTACTCGGCGCCGACATAGACCCGTTTTTCGCCCCAGTTCAAGGCTTTGCCCAGGTCGTATTTGATCTGCGGGTTGATGTGCAGGTTGGCGTGGTAGGTGCCGCGCGCGTTCTGGTCGTTGTCCACCACCCAGTCCAGGTAGCCGTCGATCAGCAGGTTGGAGCGGCCCAGGGGGATGCTGTAGGACCAGGCTGGGGTGATTTGCCACACGCCATCGCCGGGGCGTGGGCCTTCGGTCTGGCGGCGGTAGACGTTGAGGGTGAAGTAGTTGAAACCCGGCACCGCCAGGTCCAAGCCCGGGCCGATCAGGTAGGCCTCGCTTTCGCCTTCGCCGTACTCGTAGGTCATGGCCAGCAGTACGTCCTTGATTGGGCCGAGCTCGAACCTGCGGTCGAAGATCTTACCCATCGACAGGCGCGGGCTGAACTCGCCGTAGAAGGTGTGCGCGCCTTTGTTCCGGTCTTCGGCGCCGTTGTAGAAAATTTTGTCGACGAACAGGAAGTTGTCGCCGTACTTCCATTTGTCGGCGTGCTCGAAGGTCACGGTTTGCTGGATCGCGGGGTTGATGGCGAAGTTCTTGCCATACAGGTAACTCAGGCTGTTGGTCTGCCACAGCAGCAGGTCGCCGGCCATGGCCGGGCCGGCCGCCAGCAGTGCGCCGCCCAACAACAGGCGTGAGGGGGTGAGTTTCATCGGTGTGCTCCCTGATTGTTTTTATTGTTAAAGGCGCAGGCAGACCGCTGACCGCGTGCGATCAAGCGCCGTCATGGGTGTTGCAGGTGGAACCGGTGGCGATGCGGGGCGCGTTTGCCGCGCCCGGGTCGATCAATGGGGGTGGGCGCTGCACTCACTGGCGGCGGCGCGGTGGCTGCCGCCGAGGATGTTGAACAGCAGGTTCAGCGCCAATGCGCTGAGGGTGGCCATGGCGATGCCGCTGTGGGTGATGGGGCTCATCCACAGGGGCAGGTGCGCGAAAAAGTCCGGGCGCACCACGGGGATCAGGCCCATGCCGATGCTCACGGCCACCAGCAACTGGTTGCGGCGGTCGGCGATGTCGGCTTCCTGGAGGATCTTGATGCCCGTGGCGGCGACCATGCCGAACATGGCGATTGCCGCGCCACCCAGCACCGCCGGGGGAATCGACGCCACCAGGAACGCAGCCTTGGGCAGCAGGCTGAGGAGGATGAGAAACAGCCCGGCGACGATGGTCACCGAGCGGCACCGCACCCCAGTCATCTGCACCAGGCCGATGTTCTGGGCGAAGGAGGAATGGGTGAAGGTGTTGAAGAACCCGGCGAAGAACGACGCGCCGGCGTCGCACAGCAGGCCCCGGCGCAGCATGCGCGGGGTGACGTCCTGGCCGGTGATCTTACCCAGGGCCAGGAACATCCCGGTGGATTCGACGAAGATAATCACCACCACCAGGCACATCGACAGGATCGGCGCGAGGTGGAACTGCGGCAGGCCGAAGTGCAGCGGGGTGACGAATTGCAGCCACGGCGCCAGGGCCATGCCGCTCAGGTCGACCATGCCCAGCGCGCCGCACAGTACGTAGCCCAGGGCCATGCCGATGAGCACCGAGATGTTCACCCAGAAACCGTGCATGAAGCGGTGGATCAGCAAAATAGTGCCCAGCACCAGGGCGGCGATGGCCAGGTAGATCGGCGAGCCGAACTCGGCGGCGGCGTTGCCACCCCCGGCCCAGTTCACCGCCACCGGGAACAGCGACAGGCCGATGGAGGTAATGACGGTGCCGGTGACCAGGGGCGGGAAGAAGCGCACCACCTTGGACATGAACGGTGCGATCAGCATGCCGAAGAAGCCGGCAGCGATGGTCGCGCCGAAAATCCCCTGCAAACCGATGCCCGGCATGCCGGCCATGGCCACCATGCTGCCGACGGCGGCGAAACTGGCGCCCATCATCACCGGCATGCGAATGCCCATGGGGCCGATGCCCAGCGACTGCACCACGGTGGCGATGCCCGCCACCAGCAGGTCGGCGTTAATCAGGAAGGCGATTTCTTCGCGGCTCAGGCCCGCAGCCTGGCCGACAATCAACGGCACCGCGATGGCGCCGCCGTACATCAGCAGGACGTGTTGCAAGCCCACCAGGATCAACTGCAACAGCGGCAGACGTTGGATGGCAGGCGCGTCGGCGACGTGCGTGGGGGATAACACGGACATGCAACACCTCGGATCTTTTTTTATTTTTGTAGGGTTTGGCCTGCAGCGGCTGGCGCCTGCCTGTCAGGGGAAGGCAGGCGTGCCAGGGCTAATGGTGGGGGCGGGCCTGCCCCCACAATAAATCACCCTCGCCAGGGGGCGATCAGTTCGTGGGCGCCCCCTGCACAATCCAGGCGCCGATCAGGTCACGCTCCTGCTGGGTCATCTGGGTGATGTTGCCCAGCGGCATGATTTGCGTGGCGACAGCCTGGGCCTGGATGCGCGCAGCCTGTTGCTGGATTTGCTGCGGGGTATCGAACATCACCCCGCCCGGCGCGGCGCTGAACAGTGGGCTGGTGGGCTTGGCCGAATGGCACACGGCGCAGCGTTCCTGGATCACGCTATGCACCTTGCTGAAGTCGCCGCTGCCGGCCTGGGCGTTGGCCGCTTGCGGTTGCTGCGCCGGGGCCGCGGCCGCGGCAGGTTTGGCGCCGCCACCCAGGGCGGTTTCCGGCAGGGGTTGGTACTCGATGGCGGCCGGGGCCTTGGCGGTGTCCGGGGCCAGGGCCACGGGTTTTGGCCCGGTGACGTAGGCCAGGCAGATCATCGCCAGTGCGCCGGCCGGCAGGGTCCAGGCGAACTTATTGCTGTTGTGGCGGGTGTTGAAGTAATGGCGCACCAACACCGCCGCCACCGCGATCCCGGCCAGGATCAGCCAGTTGTACTGGCTGCCGTAGGTGCTGGGGAAGTGGTTGCTAATCATGATGAACAGCACGGGCAGGGTGAAGTAGTTGTTGTGCCGCGAACGCAACAGGCCCTTGGCCGGCAATGCCGGGTCGGGGCTGCGGTTCTCGGCGATGGCGGCCACCAGCGCGCGCTGGGCCGGCATGATGATGCGGAACACGTTGCCGACCATGATGGTGCCGATTACGGCGCCCACGTGCAGGTACGCGCCACGGCCGCTGAACACCTTGCTGAAACCGTAGGCTGCCGCGATCAGCAGCACGAACAGGATCAGGCCGAGCAGGGCAGGGCGCTTGCCCAGGGCCGAGTCGCACAAAAAGGAGTAGACGAACCAGCCGACGAACAGCGAGCCCAGGCCCAGTAGCACGCCTTCGGGGCCGCTCAGGCTGCTGCCCGGGGCCAGGAGGTAGAGCGTGGGGTTGGCGTAGAACACCACGCACAGCAGCGCGACGCCCGACATCCAGGTGAAATAGGCTTCCCATTTGAACCAGTGCAGGTTGTCCGGCATGGTCGGCGGGGCCAGTTTGTATTTTTCCAGGTGGTAGATACCGCCACCGTGGATCGCCCACAGATCGCCCGCCAGGCCATCCTTGGGGTTTACCCGGTTGAGGTTGTTCTCCAGCCAGACGAAGTAGAACGAGGCCCCGATCCAGGCCACGCCCGTAATCATGTGAACCCAGCGCACGCTCAGGTTCAGCCATTCCATCAAATGTGCTTCCACAGTGCTTACCTCTTGCCCGACACCCTCGTCGTGGGGTGTGCGGGCCTTCTCTTATTGGTGGGGGGCAAGGATCAACCGCTCATCCTCTTTGAAAAAATGCTCATCGCAGTTATTGCCTGTGCCACTGCGATCAACCACCAGGAAGTCATCCCGCTTTTCGATCGTCAGCACCGGGTGGTGCCAGACGCCGCGATGGTAATTGATGCCCTGCCTGCCATTGGTGCGGAAGGCGCGGACCAAGCCTGATACAGGTGCATCGCCAACGGGCGCGACCACGATCAGAAAGGGGTTGCCGAGCAGCGGGATGAAAGCCTGGCTGCCCAGCGGATGGCGCTCCAGCATGCACAGGGTCAACGGCATGTCCTGCGCCTCGGCGCGGAAGATGCTGATGATCGCCTTGTCTTCGGGCAGGGCCGTTTCAACCTCGGCCAAGCGGTGGAAGCGCAGGGTCGAACCGTTGTTAATCATGAAGTGAGCACTGCCGTCGGTTTCGATCACGTCACCGAAGGGGGCGAAGGCTTCTTTGCTTAAGGGTTCGATCGTGAGTGTGCGCATGCTGTTCTTCTTATTCAGGGTTCTGTGTTGTTTGCTCTGGTGCTATCGCGAGCAGGCTCGCTCCCCCAACTGGAATTCATTCCCCTGTGGGAGCGAGCCTGCTCGCGATCGGGTTGTCGCTTACTTGGCCACCTTGCCCAGGATGCGCAAGCGGCTCACGCCACCGTCCGGGAAGATGTTGAGGCGGATGTGGGTGATCGGGCCCAGGGCCTTGATCTGCTCGGCGAAGGTGTGTTCGGCGTGCATTTCCAGCTTCTGGCTGGGCAACAGTTCCCGCCAGAACAGCGATTGGGTTTCGATCTGGCTGTCGGTGCCGCCCTTGACGAATGCGCCCTGGATCGAGCAGCTATCAGGGTAGTTGCCCTTGAAGTGCAGGGTGTCGACGACGATTTTTTCCACTTCGCCGGCATGGCCCAGGGCGACGATCACCCAGTCATTGCCCGGCGTGCGGCGGCGTGCGGTTTCCCAGCCGTCGCCCATGTTGATGCCACGGCCCGGGTTGAGCAGGTTGCTGATGCGCCCGAAGTGCTCGTCGGAGCAGGCCAGGGCCCGGCCGCCGTTGAGGGCGCTGGCCAGGTCGAGCTGTTCGTTGTCGCCCACCGCCGACCAATCGCGGAACGGAATGCCGTACACCCGCAGGCGCGCAACGCCGCCGTCGGGGTAGATGTTGAAACGCAGGTGGCTGAACGCCTGCTCGTTGTTGATCTCGTGGTAGTGGTGGCTGTTGCCCTGCAACTCCACCGCCGACAGCACTTCGCTCCACTGGGTGTTTTCGCCCGGCTCGCCGTCGGCCAGGAAGCAGCCTTCCAGGGACGCTGAGGGCGGGAAGTTGCCGGTGAAGAATGAAGTGTCGATGTCCAGGCCTTTGATCTGGCCCGGCACGCCGAGGCGGATCACCGCGCTGTCGTAGCCTTCAAAGCGCTTGCGGCGCGACTCCCAGCCGTCCATCCACTTGCCGTTGTCATCGAAAACGCCCTCCTTCCATACGGCCGGGGTCGGCTGGAACATGCGGTTGGCATCGGCGAACCAGTCATCGGTGACCGAAACGATCTTGGTGCCCAGGCGGGCATCGGCCAGGTTGACGAACTTCTCGAAAGGTACGGCGTAAGCTTTCATTCTTCTTGTCTGCCTTTAATAAAGTGGCTTGGGATGCTTGCAGGGCCCTGGGCGACGGGGCGTTGTGTGCCGCTCGGGCCAGGCTCGCTATAGGGTCAGTAAACGCAGCAGGGCGATTTTGTTGATCTCGCTCAGCGCGCACTGGAACTCGGTGTCTACCGGGTTGTGGATGCGCGTTTCGAACGCCGCGAGGATCTGGTGCCGGTTGCTGCCTTTTACCGCCATGATGAAGGGAAACTTGAACTTGGCTTTGTAGGCCTCGTTCAACTCGGTGAAACGCTGGAACTCATCGCTCGAGCATTGGTGAATACCGGCGCCAGCCTGTTCGCTGGTGCTGGCTTCGGTCAGTTGGCCCTGGATGGCCGCTTTGCCCGCCAGGTCCGGGTGAGCGTTAATCAGCGCCAGTTGCCTGGCGTGGTCGGCGCTCAACAAAATGTCGCTCATGCGCTGGTGCAGGGTTTCGATCTCGTCGATCGAAGGGTCCAGGCCCAGCTCGAAGGCCTTTTCGGCCACCCATGGTGAGTGTTCGTAGATGTCGGCAAAGGCCTCGACGAAGGCCTCGCGGCTCAACGTCGAAGGCTTGAGGGTTTGGAAAGCGGTCATTGCGCGGCCCCTTGGAATGGGTGGACGTCGTGCCAATGGCGGGCGATATCGACGCGGCGGGTGAACCACACCTGCTCGTGGCCCTTGGCGTATTCGATAAAGCGCTTGAGGGCGGCCAGGCGCGCGGGGCGGCCGATCAGGCGGCAGTGCAGGCCGATGGAAAGCATCTTCGGCGCCTCGCTGCCTTCGGCGTAGAGCACGTCGAAAGCGTCCTTGAGGTAGTTGAAAAAGTCGTCGCCGGTATTGAAGCCCTGCACTTGGGTGAAGCGCATGTCATTGGTGTCCAGGGTGTAGGGGATCACCAGGTGCGCCTTGCCGGTGGGGTTGCGGCTTTCCCAGTAGGGCAGGTCGTCGTCGTAGGTGTCGCTGTCGTAGAGGAAGCCGCCTTCTTCCATCACCAGGCGCCGGGTGTTGGGCCCGGTGCGGCCGGTGTACCAGCCCAGCGGGCGTTCGCCGCTGATGTCGGTGAGGATGCGGATGGCTTCGAGCATGTGCTCGCGCTCCTGGGCCTCGTCCATGTATTGGTAGTCGATCCAGCGGTAGCCGTGGCTGCAGATCTCGTGGCCGGCGGCGACCATGGCGCGGATCACGTCCGGGTGGCGCTGGGCAGCCATGGCCACGGCGAACACGGTGAGCGGGATGTCGAATTGCTTGAACAGCGCCAGAACCCGCCACACGCCGGCACGGCTGCCATACTCGTACAGCGACTCCATGCTCATGTTGCGCTCGCCTTGCAGCGGCTGGGCCGAGACCATCTCCGACAGAAAGGCCTCCGACTCCTTGTCACCGTGCAGGATGTTGCGCTCGCCGCCTTCTTCATAGTTAAGGACAAAGGACAGGGCGATACGGGCATTGCCCGGCCAGTGTGGGTGCACGGGGTTGGGGCCGTAGCCGATCAGGTCGCGTGGGTAGTCAGCGCTCACTGCGTGGTTCCTTCTTGTTCGTGGCTAGGTCAGTAGCAAAGGGTGGCGTGGCGGCCTGACGGTGGAGGGGCAGGCTGGCGTCACAGCGATGGGCTGATTGTATACAAGTTTATATTCAATTTGTAAGCCTGTTTTTTCCCCAATTTCATTTTCGGGTTGGCCGGGGAGCACTGCAAGAAACCTGCCTCGTTAGTCAGTTGTTGGACGAAAGGTCTGGGCCGCCTGTGGCGGGGGGCTGTCTCCCGGTGACGGCAGCCCTGGGTTGAAGCGTGGAAAAAAATCTGGATCTATTGTGTACAATTTTTGTTGAAAGTGTCTTAATCAGCTCCGCGCCGCACCTTTTCACGATCTGAAACGGTGCGGCCTCCACATTTCACTGACTCCGGGAGGCGCGAGGCCTGGCGGTACACACCGCACAAGGGCCCGCAGAATCAATGGGACGTTTGACTACTCACGTATTGGATGCCGCACACGGTTGCCCTGGCAGCTCGATCAAGGTCGAGCTGTATCGGGTCGAGGGTTCGCAGCTGGAATTGGTCGCCAGCACGCTGACCAACGCCGATGGCCGTTGCGACGCGCCGCTGCTGCAAGGCGAGGACTACCGCACGGGCGTTTACCAACTGCAATTCCATGCCGGCGATTACTACCGCGCCCGTGGTGTGGCACTGCCCGAGCCGGCGTTTCTGGATGTGGTGGTGCTGCGTTTTGGCATCAGCGCCGAGCAGGAGCACTACCACGTGCCGCTGCTGATTTCGCCCTATAGCTATTCGACCTACCGAGGTAGCTAAACCCCAAGCTAGCCATCTCACTTAAAGAAGCTTTCGCGCATCGAGCTTCTCTGGTCTTTCGCCCGCTCACACTGCGGGCTTTTTTTCGCCCGGGATTTACCGTGGCCCAGGCGTTAACTATCTAGGGCACGGCGCGCTGCGTGGGGTTTTAGGCTCGGGTTTTGACTGCGCGAAGAGGCCCGACATGACCCCACCGACCACGCCTTTGGCCGAGCCCGGCGACCACCTGCCGTGGCTTGAGCACGACGGGTTTCAGGCGCGCGTGCGCGATTGCCTGACCCGCCGCCTCGAAGAGGCCGCCCACCCCAGCCGCTTTATCAACGACCTGCACGCCGCGCACCTGCGCTGCAGCGAAGCGGCCCGTGCCCTGCGGCGCCTGATCGAGCGGGCGCCGCGTATCGCAACGTGGGTGGGCGAGGCGGTGCAACAGCACTTGGGCCTGGCTCCCGAGACGGTGTTGTTTCTGGAACCCGATGCCCCTGACGCCCCCCGGTTATCGGCAAGCGCCTTAGAGTGGGCGTTGCGCCTGATGCGCCAGCCTCCCGGGGACGAGACTGCGCCCGAAGGCACCCGCGCCCGCCTCCTGGCGCTGGATTTACGCACGCAGGTGCAGGCGGCCACCGACCAGTATTGGGCGCAACTGGCGGACGGCGCCCGGCATTCGCGCACGGCGCAATGGCGGGCGTTGTACCGCAGCCTGTTGGCGGACAAGGCGTTTATCGCCCACCAGTTGTACGAGTTGTCCGAGACCGGGTTCGACCTGGTCCAGCGTTTGCTCGACGCCCCCACGCCCGAGGATCGCGCCCTGGCCGGCGGGCCCTGGGCCCAGGTGCAGGTGCGCGAGTTGGTATGGGCTGGGGAGGGCCAGGCCCGGGTGGCCATTGGCGGTGCGCTGCATATCGCCTATGCCCCCGGCGCCGAGCACAGCCAGCAAGTGGTGTACGTGCCAGGGCTGACGCGCGAGTTCCATGAGTTTGCCTCCCTGGCCGAGCTGGAGTTCAAGCTGCCCGCGTTGCTCAATGGCCACGATCAGGCCCGGCTGTGGCAGCGCCTGCCCCTGCGTTGGCGTACTGACCTGCTTGATGCTCGCTTCCGCCAGCCGATGCCGTTCAGCTTTACCCCGGTGGCCTTGATTGCTGGCGACGCCGTGGGCGACAGCGCCAGTAGCCTGCTGCACCTGCAAAGGGACAACGAACTGGCCTGTGCCCTGGGCATCGACCTGGCCTGGCTGAGCATCCGCGGCGACACGCCCCCGGAGCAGGGATTGGCCCCGCTGATCGCCCACGTAGAGGCCGACCGCAGCGCAGGCGTGGGTTGTCCGAACCTGCGTCGGGCCTTGGAGCGCCTCCTGGGCTGGGACGAGCAACGCCGCGCGCCGGAGATCAGCTTCGATGCCCTGGCCGCGAGCCTGGCGGTGCGCACCCGCGAGCACGCGGTGCGGCGCTACGAAAACGGCCTGCTGGGCCTGCTGGACAGCGCTGACCCGGCGGCCGAGACCGAAGCCTTCAGTCAGTGGGTGGTCTTGCAGGAGCACTGGCAGGCGCGAGTGACGCAATTGCATGACTACATCGAGCAACAGGTCGCGCGCTTCGATCAGCGCCCGTTCTGGAATGAAAAGGCCAAGGCCGGGCATAGCCACGCGGTGCTGCACCTGGTGCTGCAACGCCAGGCCCTGCGAGATGAAATGCGGCTGCAACAGCGCCTGAACCTGATCGACAGCGCAGCGTTGGACCTGCTGAGCGAAGTGCTCGATGAGTCGTTCGCCACCCGCCGTCCGGCCAGTGATACCCGCGCCCTGCACATCAGCGTCGGCCAACCGTTGTGCCAACTTACCGGCGCCTTCGTGGTGACCACCGCCCAGGCACTGGCGGACCACAGCGTGGGGCAACCGGTGCTGTTGTATGTGGGGGGCGGGCAGGGTGGCCTCACCCCATTCGCCTCGCTGGCGCAACTGAGCAGCGCCCTCGACGCCAGCCTCAACAGCCCCGACGGCTCGGTGCTGTGGGATTGCATCGGCCGCCATGAACGCGCCGGCGTGCGGGTGCAGGTCGCGGCGTTGGGCGCTGGGCGAAAACTGGAGGTGGCTTATGGGGTGATCGAGGAACAGGTGCTGGGCTATAGCTTCAAAGGGTTGGTGAAGGGCTTTTTCAAGACTCTCAAGTGGCTCGACGAGGGTGGCCAGCCCTTCAGTGAAGTCAGCGACGCCAGCTTGGCGTTGGGGTTGTTGCGCCGCGAACTGGCCGAGCGCTTGGCGGCGCCGAGCAGCGCCGCGCGGGATGTGGCGCTGGTCAACGTGCGCCTGCTGCGGCTCGCCGCCGAGCACCGCAAGACCCTGGCACCGTGGTTTGCAGGCGCCGACGCCGCGACGCGCCGGCGCTACCGGCATCTGTTGCAGCACTACCTGGCCAACGCCCAGGCACTGGAACATGAACTGCTGGAGCGTCTACCGGGTTTCGATACCTATGCCCGCGCGGCCTTGCTCGCGCGCCTGACCCGGGACGGGCTCTACCCCGGCCTGGATATCGACCAGCCTCTATTCGACATGCCTGACGATGTCAGCCGCCCCTGGCAATCCCACCCACAAAGCCCCGCCGGGGACTCGGGGCCGGTGGAGCGGGTCAGCCAGGAGCGCACCACCTACAGCCTGTTGCAACTGGCCGTGCATAACCTGGACCCTGCCGCGCCCTGGACCCTATGGCGCCTCAACCACACGGTGTACCTGGACCCGGCCTGGAAAACCCGGCTCTCGCCTGCGTACTTGATCGACACCCTGTCGGACCTGAACCTGAGCGGGCGCTATGAACGCCTCATCGAGCAGGCCTTCTACGGCGATGGCACGGCAGCCGCGGGCGAGCCGCTGGTTAAGGCGCTGCTGCAGCGGGTCTTGAAGCAGCGCGCCCAGGTGGAGTTGTACAGCGCCCGGGAACAAGGCCTCTCGGCCAACGCTCAGAGCCTGTTCACCACTGCCCTGGCGGCGCGCACCGCGGCGGACCTGGAGCGCAACGGCCATCGCCTGCAATTGGCGTTTATCCACCTGGCCGGCGCCACGTCGCAAAAGGCGCGACATGTGGCGGAGGTGCTACTGATTCACGACCAGGTGTCATCCGTGTGGGTGCTCTATTGGCCGGGGGTTCAAGGCCATCCGGCCATCACCGCCCACGCCAGTGAGCAAGAGGCCTTGCAGGCACTGATGCAACGCTGTGCCGCGCCGCCCTATGTCACGGAGTTGGCCCAGCGGGTGGCCGCCGGTTGGGAGGCGCAGGCCATCGAGAGTTATCCGGGGACGGTCCGCACGGTCGCCCCGCCCTTGGCCTGGGACCAGGAACTGGAGCAACTGCGGCGGCTGCTTTTTCCCAATCATTTGGACAGGATGTGGATGGTGGCCAAGTCCACATCGCTGTGGTTAAACGATGTGAATGTGTTCCCGGTGGTCACCCTGCAAGACATCGAAAACGAGATCGCCAAGCAGCGGGCCAACGCCCCCGGCCAGTGGCTGGGCGTCACACCGACCAGCGGCCATGACGTGCTGCAGGTGTTGGCCCACGCCCAGGTGCTCAAGCGCCAGCGGCGCGTGCGCGCAAGTGGTAACTCGGGCCAAGCGCTGGATGAGTACCGCGAGTGGCGTCTGGACGAGCAATCGGCGGCGCGGGTGCGTGGGCTACTGGGCCTGGTGCCGATACTCGGATCGCTAGTGCAGGTTTACGAATTGCTGCTGGCGATCCGCCGGCTGTATCACAGCGGCAATGCCCACGATGGCGTGGACGTGGTCTACCTGGCGCTCATGGTGGCCGTCGACCTGGCGCTGATCCTCTATCCACCGGCCAAGGCCGGTACAGCGGCCAAATTGCGCCCAGCGCCCGCCCTAAGCCTGCTGCGCAAACGCCAGGCGTTGCACAACCAGGGCCATTCCAGCCTGGCGGTGCCGACGCGGGCCAAGCCCCTGCCAGGACTGCAACGCTATCAAAAGTCCCTCGACGCCGAGGGCGCCATCGTCCTGCGCGGCCCTTTCGACAAGGGCACCCAGGTCAAGCATGGCCAGCAGTTTCTGGTCGATGGCGACGCCCGTTACCCGGTCTACCGGCGCAAGGGCGAGCCCTTTGTGCGCTTGAGAAAAACCGACGCCAGCAGCGCTGATGAACTGATTCTGTACCTCGACGAACCCGGTGAACGGCTGCTGGGTGCCGATGCCCCCGAACCTCAACCTGGGTCCAGCCGCGCCGCGACGCGCCAGGCTACCCCCGGTTGGCGGCCCTGGGACAGCCCCACCACCGGCACCGAATGGCGCATGCCCGCGCAGCCGCCAGTGTTGCGTGTGTGGTTGCAGCCGCCCCTGGCATCGACCCATTGGCACGCCTGGGGGTTGACCCTGGCCGACAACCCGCCCCACGAAGTCCTGCCGGCGCGCCAGTTGTTCCGGGTGATGGGGCGTCGGCCCTATGACGCAGTGAAGATCGGCGAGTACTACTATGAAGTGCTGCCCAACGGCTCGAAAATCCCCGAAAAAACCCTTTTCCTCAGGCGAACCGAAACCACAAGCGGCAATGCCATCAATGATTTGAGTCGCTGGCTGGGGCGCGACACCGCTCAGCAAGCCATTCCCATGACCTTTGAAAGCAATGGCCAGTGGCAGGCCCGTACGCCGTTGTTCACCAGCACCATCAGCGACTCGGTGCGGGGGGCGTTCCCCGGGATAACCCGGCTCAGTGGCCGGTTTGCCGCCGAGCGCCTCATCGAACAAGCGGACTACGGGCGCCTGAGCACCGCCACGCGCCTGCTCAACCTTCGCGACACCCTCGACCGCTGGCAGGCGTCCATGGTCGCAGGCACGGCCCAAACCGACGACCTGCTGCGCCTGCTCAGGCCCACCGACCGCCAGTCGAGAACCGGTATCTACATGGGCGCGGCGACGGACGGCCCGGGTTTTCATCGCCTGGATTTCGACCTGCCGCTGCCGTTGCCTAGTGCACAGGAGATGCAGTTGCCGCGCTCGCAGGCAAGGTCCATGGCGGCCCAGGACGCCGTCAGGACCATCCTGCAACGCCAAGGCTTCGTGGTGCGGGACGTGTTCAAGGGCTACTCATCGACGCTGGTCAATTTTGTCTGCACCCACCCGGCGTCCAACAATCTCTATTTCATACTCACTCGCTGGGTCGACCGGGGCTGGGTTGACCTGACCTCCCGCAACGAGTTTTTCCAGCTTTCCAATGGGTGGTTCGAGCTGCAGTTTCGCTCCCGGCGTAGATCCATCGACGATGTGTGGGGCCCGGTGAAAGAGGCGATGGAGCAACAGCGCCTGGTCAGGCTTCTGGGTGGCATCCATGGCGGCCCGGACCCGAGCTACGCCACGGTGTACTTCGTGAAAATGGGCAGCACCGATTATCGGCCGCTGTGACGGGCGGACCCTGGCGATATCTATGTAAAGACCTTTGGCGAAGCGGCGTCGGCATGCTGAACGGACTCAACCTCGTTTAGGGATTTTGAACATGACGACACCTTCCGTTTTGCCGGCCGCCCCCATCAAGGTTTCTGCCCTGCGCAGTGCCTCGACCCAGGTGCGCCTGTTGGACACGTTGACGCGCCTGGATGGCGAGTTACGCACGCTGCTGGCGGGGCAGCCGAGCTTCGACAGCATGGCGCAAGAGGCCTGGGCGATGACCTTTTCGCGGGCGCCATTAATGAGCCAGTGTTTTGTCTGGCGCGAACTCAAAGAGTTGGGCGACAGCGTGAACGAACTGCGCGAGGTCATGCAGGCGCCCCGGGTGACGGACGAGTTGCATGAGCGCATGCGCCTGGGGCGACCGCAGACCTACGCGGCGACCGCGACCCAACTGCTCGATACCCAGGGCGAGGCCATCGCGGATCTGGACATGGCGGCGTTCGAGAACTTCATCAACCGCCTTGGCGGCGATGCCG
Organism: Pseudomonas sp. MF08875; assembly: GCF_059862525.1. Taxonomy (NCBI): domain Bacteria; kingdom Pseudomonadati; phylum Pseudomonadota; class Gammaproteobacteria; order Pseudomonadales; family Pseudomonadaceae; genus Pseudomonas; species Pseudomonas sp. MF08875. The sequence goes on along the minus strand of NZ_JCBCUW010000055.1, from coordinate 19,829 downwards.
CGGGCCACTATCGCCAGGCCCTGGACCGCTACTGGAGCGCACCGCGGGCACCGTCCTCGGCGCAGACCCGCCAGGCGCGGCTGCTGGAGATCCGCCGCGAACAGTTACAGGCTGAAGTCGACCTGCTGTATGCCGATGAAACCCTGGCGGCGCCCAACAAAAGCCTGGCCGAGCAGGTGCTGATGTACCCCTCGGCGGCTGTGCGCAAGGCCTTGCCGGTGTCGTTGCGCCCCGCACTCTATGAGGTGGCATTGCAGGTAGGGGAGCGGCGTATGCCTGTGGCGGGTGCCTTTATCATCACCGAGCGCGATGGCAATGCGGTCAAGGACATCAGCGGTGTGTATTCCATCGCGCAAACAACGGTCGCCAGCGACTTGGCGCCGGAAGCGGACACCGGCGCGGCGCTGCTCTACAGCCCAGGCCGGGGCCTGGAGGAGTTTGACTCCCTCAAGGCCCTGGACGAGGCCCTCAAGCGGCGCTGGCAGGCCGCGAGCGAGTTCGAGTTCGTCTTCCAGTCGCTGGCCCGCGCCGACGTTGCGCGGGTGCAAGCGTTGGCCGCGCCGGCATTGCGCTACCGCGAGCTGGCAGAAGATGTGTTCGAGCAAACCTGGCAAACCCTGCGCGCCACCCAACTCGCTAACCTGAGTCACGCCCTGGAGCAGGCCCATAGCGACCCGGACGCGGACTGGGAGCAAGCCCTCACCCAAGCCGTTGCCATGGAACACACCTTGCAAGGCCGCGATGTGCTGGCGGCCCGCGAGCAAAAACGCCTGGCCAAGGGCCTGGCGGGTTGGCTCAAGGGGGCTTCGGCCGAGGACCGCGACCAGTGGCTGAACGCGGTGGCCGACTACCGCGAGCAGGTACAGGGCACGGAGCTGCAGGGCTTGCCTTCCCTCGCCCAATTCGGCGACCGCGCGTTGCTCCTGGCCTATGCCCGGCAGGAAGTGATGCCCTATGTGCAACTGCATTACGGGGTGCAGATCGACCCGGACAAGGTGCTGATTACCACCACCAAGGCCTACCAGACCGGGCCGCTGATCCCGCCCGGCGCCTCGGCCTACAGCACGGCCATGAGCCTGGACCGCACCGGGCCGACCCTGACCCTGGTGCACAACACCCGCAGCCTGACGGCCCTGCTGCTGGAGAATGTGGGCGCGCTGGACATCGACTACGCCTTGACTGCGCGCATTTCTGGCGACGCCAAGGGGTTGTCTAGCGCCGAGGTGAAAGACATCGTGCGGGCGCTGAACATCGGCCAATCCTACGAGCGCTTTCTGCGTGAACGCCTGCTCCATGGCCCCCAGGCCCAAGCGGACCAGGAGCGCTTCGCGGCGCTGATGGCCGCGCAACTGCGGGTGGACCTGTTGGAGGCGAAAATCAGCGGGGTGTTCGCCCATGACCGCCAGGCCCGAGGGTTCGGTTGGGTCAACAGCGTGCTGGAGCACCCGGTGGACGATGACCGGCGCCTTGCGGTCGAGGGCCATCGCATCCAGGTCCAGCAGTTGCTGGTGCAGGGCGCGACCTTGCTTGACGTCCTGGTGTTCGCCCCGACGGCGGTGCAGTCGGTGCCGTCGCTGGTCATCTATACGCCTCAGGCACCGGGCGGCGTGCGTTTTCGTGAATACGAAAGCCGTGCGGCCCTGGTCGCCGGGTTGTTGTCTGACAGCCACCTGCGGGACTACTTCGTCAGCCGTGCGGCGCTGACCGCCCGCCCCGAGGTGGCGCGCCTGTTACAACGAGGCGTGCGGGGCACGGAGTTGGCCTTGCAACCGATCAAGGGGGATTTTCTGCACCAGGCCTACGCGGCGCAGGTGGAGCGCCTGCTCGCCGATGTCGACGCCCAGAGCACCACCACCGGGGAAAGCGACCGCGATACCAGCCTGGATGTACTGGAAGCCGTGTTGGACGTGGTGTCGTCTGCATTGCCGCTGAAAATCCTCGCGCCGCTGGCGCTGGGCCGCAGCCTGTTGGCGGTGTGGAATGGCATCGACGCTTTGCGCCGCGAACAGTACGAGGAGGCCCAGGGCCAGTTCTTACGGGTCATCACCCACTTTGCCGATCTTGCGTCCGATGCCGCCCAACCGCCCACCGGCCGGGTCCGCCGCCCGACCGTCCTGAACCCGCAGTTCGCAGTGGGCAAGAAGCCCGAACCCCTGACCCTGCGCAGCGATGGTGTCTACGAAAACCTGCCCGCCCAGGGTGGTTTCGCCCGTTACTTCATCGAAGACGCGGGGCGTTGGTTCCAGCTCCAGCGCGATGACCTGACCTGGCGCCTGGTGGATATGCGCCGCCCCGGTGCCTATTACAAACGGCCCGTGGCCCGCCAGGCCGACGGCACCTGGCGCTACGCCGATGCGCCGGGGCTCAAGGGCGGTGGTAAAAGCTTTATCGCCCCCACGCGGTTACAGGTGGCCTTTCCGCGGTTTTCCTTGAAAGAGGCGCGGGTCTACCTCGATCAGTTCCGCTTTCCCGAGGCCCGCCAGCGCCGCATGGAGTTGGACCTGGCCGAGGACCTGATCCGTACCCGCGGCACCCTGCCGGATTGGGCCAAGCCGTACTTTCATGGGCATGTCAGCCAACCCCAGCCCTCCACCAGTGCCGGCCCCTCCAAACGCCCGGCCTTGCCAGCGGTGGTGACGCCGCCCAAGCGGCCACGGCCCGACACGGGGCAAGATTGGACCACTTGGGGGCAGGTGCTGGAGGGGCGTGACCTGAACCGGGTCAGCGACTTGGAAACGGCTATGCCGGTGTATCGGGTGGTGAGCAAGGATGGTATTTACCCGGCGATCGAAATTGATGGCAGCTACTACGAAATCCTTCCCGACGGCCCCAGCCCCAGGGCCGGTAGCGTGTTTCTCAAGCCGCCGTCCTGGGCCGGCGACGACCTGCAAGGCGTGTGGCAAAAAGTGGCGCTCGACCCCAGCGACCAACCGCGCCTGGTGACTTTCAAGGCCGGTGTCGGTTGGAAGGTGGCGCTGCCGCTGTTCCACAAGCCTTTGCACAGGTTCATCGATGACCTGTACCCCAACTTGACCACCCAGTCCCTCTGGGTATTGGCCGAACGGCTGTTTCAGATGGCAGACGCCGAGTCTGTCGGGGAATTGACCGCCACGCGCCTGCTCAACACCTCCTACATCCTGCATGCCTGGCGGGCGAAGACAGCCGCGCCGGTGGCGAGCATGAGCGATCCGTTGACCTTGTTGGCCGAAGCGCGGCTGCTTTCGGGGCGCACGCACTCCATCAGCTCCGAAAGCCGCCTCGACACTTTTCGTCGGCTGAACTTCCGTCTCGACGAGGAGGACATCAAAGCACAGGGCTACCTGCCGATGGGCGATATTGGCTTTACCGACCGGATTTTGAGCCGCAATGGCTATCAGCTGCAGGCCGGGGTCACCGACTTGAACATGATGATGTTCACCCGCCCAGGGTCGCAGACGGTGTACCTAATGTTGTTCCGCGACATCATCGGCCGGGGCCTGTACGTACCTATCGTGGGGCGCTGGGTCGAGGCATTCGTCGAAAAATGCCGCAACCCGGACGCCGTACAAAGGCTGCGCACGGCTCAGAGCGAGGGCCGCGTGGCCAAGTTCATGGTTGGTGTGCAAACCGTGGAAGAGCCGGTCTTCTTTGTGGTGCGTGTCGACGACAGCCTGTCCTGACGTGGCCTAGCGGCTGAGCAGCGAGGCCGCCCCGGCCCCGCTGAACAGCCCGGCGCTGACGCGGTTGAACCAACTCTGGCCCTTGCCGCTGCGCAGGTAACGCGCAGCGCCATGGGCCCCCAGGCCATAGGCCAGCTTGCACAGCAGGTCGAGCACGGTCCAGGTGGCGATCATCACCTGCAACTGCGGCAAAAAGGCTTGTTCGGCGCTGAGAAACTGCGGCAAAAATGCCGCAAAAAACAGGATGTCCTTGGGGTTGCTGGCCCCCAGCACAAAGGCGCGGCCAAACAGGCTGCGAAAACGCGGGGCGATGGCGGCTTGGGGCACCTGGGCCGCCCGGGCCGGTTGCCGCGACTGCTGCCAGCTCTGCCAGGCGAGGTAGAACAGGTACAGCGCGCCAACGATTTTCAGGGCGCTGAACAGCTGCTCCGAGGCCAGCAACAGTGCGCCCAGGCCCAGGGCCGAAGCGCTCAACAGGCAGATCGACGCCACCACACCCCCGAGAAACGCCGGGTACGAACGCAGCAAACCGTAGTTCAGGCTGTTGCCGATCATCAGCAACGACAGCGGGCCGGGGATGAGAATCACCACCAACGCCGCGCCACTGAACAACAACCAGGTTTCCAGACTCATAGCATTACTCCAGCTTTTAGTTGTGAGCGGCAAGCGGCAAGTTAAGAGCTTGCGGCGTGCCGCTGCCTTTTCCCGTTTTTAAAGAAAGACGAATTTGGCGATGAAGATTGCGCACAGCACCCACAGGCTCACCGAGATTTCCTTGTGTTTTCCGGTGCCGGCCTTGAGTGCCACGTAGGTGATAAAACCCAGGGCGATGCCGTCGGCCACCGAGAAGGTCAGGGGCATCATGATTGCCGTGACGATGGCCGGGATGGCGTCGGTGGCTTCGTCCCATTCGATATGGGCCATGCCGCCCATCATCAGCATCGCCACGTAGATCAGTGCGCCGGCAGTGGCGTAGGCGGGGATCATCCCGGCCAGTGGGGCGAAAAACATCGCCGCAATGAACAGCACGCCCACGGTGACGGCCGTGAGCCCGGTGCGCCCCCCGGCGGCCACGCCGGCGGCACTTTCCACGTAACTGGTCACCGGCGGCACGCCGACCACCGCGCCGAACACGCTGGAGGCGCTGTCGGCCTTCATGGCGCGCGAGAGGTTTTCGATGCGCCCTTGCGCGTTCACCAGCCCGGCCCGTTGCGCCACGCCCATCAGGGTGCCGGCGGTGTCGAACATGTGCACAAAAAGGAACGCCAATACCACGCTAATCATGCTGATATTGAATACACCGGCCACGTCCATGGCCATCCAGGTCGGCGCCAGGCTCGGCGGCGCCGACAGGATGCCGCTGTACTGCACCAGGCCCAGGCCCCAACCCGCCAGGGTCACGGTGATGATGCTGATAAGGATGGCGCCGAACACCCGGTGGTAACTGAGGATGGCGATCATCAAAAAGCACACCGCCGCCAGCAGCGGGCCGGGTTCGCGCAGGGAGCCGAGCTTTATCAGGGTGGCCGGGCTATCGACGACGATGCCGGCGGTTTTCAGGCCGATCAGCCCCAAGAACAGCCCCACGCCGGCGCCCATGGCATAGCGCAGGCTGACCGGAATGCTGTTGAGCAGCCATTCGCGGATGCGTGAAAAGGTCAGGAACATGAACAGCACGCCGGAGACGAACACCGCGCCCAGGGCCGTTTCCCAGTGGTAGCCCATGGTGCCGACCACGGTGTAGGTGAAAAACGCGTTCAGCCCCATGCCCGGCGCCAGGCCGACCGGCCAGTTGGCGTACAGGCCCATCAACAGGCAACCGAGGGCGGCGGCGATGCACGTGGCGACGAAGGCCGCACCGTGGTCGATGCCGGCGTCGGCCATGATGTTGGGGTTGACGAAAATGATGTAGGCCATGGTGATGAACGTGGTCAGCCCGGCGATCAGTTCGGTTTTCACCGTGGTGCCATGGGCGTTCAACTTGAACAGGCGTTCCAGCCAGCCCTGGCGTAGCGGCGGCGAAAGATCCAGCGTCGGGGATTGGGGTTTGCGGCTATCCACAGCGAGTACTCCTCAAGCGTTTTATTGTTATTTCCAGAGCCGGGCACGCACGGGTGGGCAGCGGCTCTTTGAGGTGAGCATGGCTGGCGGGTTTTATTGACTTGTTGGTCAGGAACTCGCACGAAGCGAATTATGCTTTTGTATACAAATAAAGCAATTAATGTTTTAGATTGTGTATCCGAAAAATGACGAAAGGCCAACCCTCTGTAGCAAGCGGGCTTGCCCGCGCTCGGCCGCGTAGTGGCCGTAAACGCGCTCGGCTTGAAAGGGATTGGGGCTGCTGCGCACCCCAGCGCGGGCAAGCCCGCGTGCTGCACGGCGCCGGTTCAGGGGCGTTCGGCGAGGGCTTTGTTCACCGTCAACCAGCCACCCACCGCCGCTTCGCCGGCCTGGGCGAACACCCGCTCCAGCAGTTTCACTTGTTCACGGCGCAGGGCCTGCTCGAAACGGGCGCCGTCCTCGGTCAACTCCAGCAGGCGTTTGCGCTTGTCGGCCTGGCTGGCGACGCTGCTGACCAGGTGCATTTCCTGCAATTGGCGCAACGGCATGTTCAGCGCCTGCTTGCTCACCCCCAGCAGGGCCAGCAGTTGGGTGACGCTCAGGTGGGGGTGCAGGGCGATGAAAAACACGATGCGCTGATGTACCCGGCTCAGGCCCCGGCGTTCGAGCATTTCGTCGGCCTTGGCGGTAAACGCCTGGTAGCCGAAGAAAAACGCCTGCATGGCGGCTTGTTGCGAGGCGCAGTGTTTAAGGTCAAGCATATTGACGTATCCGTGGCGGGCGGCGTAATTTCGGTCAAGCAGTTTGACGTATTTTTCTCCGCCTTCGCTACCGGTGACTCTCCATGGCTTTCTCTGAACGTGTGTCGCGCCTTAAAGGTTCCTTGATCCGTGAAATCCTCGCTGCGGCCCAGCGCCCGGAGGTGATGTCCTTCGCCGGTGGGTTGCCGGCCGAAGCCATGCTGCCCCAGGTGCAATGGCAGGACATGCCGCGCAGTATCGGCCAATACGGCATGAGCGAAGGCGAGCCGGCCCTGCGCGAAATCCTCGCCGCCCAGGCGCGGGCGCTGGGGGTGCCGTGCGAGGCGAGCCAGGTGCTGGTGGTCAGTGGTTCGCAGCAAACCCTGGACCTGGCCGCCAAGCTGTACATCGACAAGGGCACCGAAATCCTCCTGGAAGCGCCGACCTACTTGGCGGCGTTGCAGATTTTCCAGCTGTTCGGCGCCGACTGCCTGACCGTGCCCCAGCAGGCCGACGGCCCGGACCTGGCCTGCCTGCGCGAACGGCTGGAGCGCCATCGCCCGGCCTTCATCTACCTGATCCCGACCTTCCAGAACCCCTCGGCGGTGCGTTACAGCGAAGCCAAGCGCGATGGCGTGGCGGCGTTGCTCGATGAGTTTGGCGTGACCCTGATCGAGGACGAGCCGTACCGCGAACTGACCTTCGACGGTGGCCAGGCCACGCCCATTGTCAGCCGCTTGAAAAATGCCAGTTGGATCTATACCGGCACAGTGTCCAAGACCCTGCTGCCTGGGCTGCGGGTGGGTTACCTGATCGCCAGCCCGGACCTGTTCCCCTATCTGCTCAAACTCAAGCAGAGCGCTGACCTGCACACCAACCGCGTCGGCCAGTGGCAGGCGCTGCAATGGTTGGGCAGCGAGAAGTACACCGAACACTTGAGTGAGCTACGCAGCTTTTACCGTGTGCGCCGCGATGCCTTCCAGCAGGCGTTGGAGCGCCACTTCGCCGACCTGGCTGACTGGCAGGTACCGCAGGGGGGGCTGTTTTTCTGGTTGACCCTCAAGCAACCGCTGGACACGCGCACCTTGCTTGCGGCGGCGCTGGCGGCGGACGTGGCGTTCATGCCGGGCGAGCCGTTCTTCCCGCAGCCGGAGGAAAACCTGGGGCACCTGCGGCTGAACTTCAGCCACATCGCCCCTGAGCGCCTGGACGAGGGCCTCAAGCGTTTGGCGGCGGTGGTGCGCCAGGGGTTGTTGCAGTAGCAAGCGGGCTTGCCCGCTTGCTACGACGAGAAGGGGGTAGTCAAACCGCCGCGAAGCGCTTGTCCAGGTAGTCGATGATGACCTTGGACTCGTACATCCAGGTGACTTGGCCGTTTTCTTCGATGCGCAGGCATGGCACTTTGACCTTTCCGCCGTGTTCGAGCAGGGCCTGGCGGTCCTGTTCGTTGTTCTTCGCGTCGCGCAGCGCCACCGGCACGTTGAGGCGGCGCAGGGCGCGGCGGGTTTTTACGCAAAACGGGCAGGCGTGGAACTGATACAGGGTCAGGTCCTTGGCGGCGGCATTGACCTGAGCCTGGACGGCGGCGGGGCGCTGCTTCTTGCCGGGGCGGGTGAGGAAGTCGATGAAGATAATGATCTGGCCGAGGCCGACTCGAAGGGCTTTGACGAACACGATGGTGGCCTCACGGGGCAGGGTTTGCGGGGGCGCAGCTTACCTGATTTTTCAGGGGCGAAAAAAAACCGGCGCTCGATGCCGGTTTTTTTTTGGGGCGTATCACTTGATAAGGCTGAGGAACTCGCTGCGGGTGGCGGCGTTTTCGCGGAACTCACCCAGCATCACCGAGGTAATCATCGACGAATTCTGTTTCTCCACACCGCGCATCATCATGCACATGTGCTTGGCCTCGATCACCACGGCCACGCCCAGGGCGCCGGTCACTTGCTGCACCGCGTCGGCGATCTGGCGGCTGAGGTTTTCCTGGATCTGCAGGCGGCGGGCGTACATGTCGACGATCCGCGCCACCTTGGACAGGCCCAACACTTTGCCGCTGGGGATGTACGCCACATGGGCCTTGCCGATGAACGGCAGCAGGTGGTGTTCGCACAATGAGTACAGCTCGATGTCCTTGACCAGGACCATTTCGCTGTTATCGGAGCTGAACAGGGCACCGTTGGTGACCTCTTCCAGGGTTTGCTCATAACCACGGCAAAGGTACTGCATGGCTTTGGCAGCGCGTTTTGGCGTGTCGAGCAGGCCTTCGCGAGAGACGTCCTCGCCCAATTGGCCGAGGATCGCCGTGTAATTCTGTTCCAGGGACATGAAACTACCTGTGGTTTTTACGCAAACGGCAAGGGTACGGGGGCGGGGCGGGCGCTGCAAGCCTGGTGATACGGCTTTACTCGTCGCGGCCTTCCATCATGGTGCGCTTGAGCATCACGTACACCGCGCCGGCGCCGCCGTGGCGGGCCTGGCAGGAAGCGAAGCCGAGCACCTGGGGGTGCTGGCGCAGCCAGGTATTGACGTGGCTCTTAATCATCGGCCGCTTGCCGTCCAAGCGCACGGCCTTGCCGTGGGTCACGCGGGCGCAGCGGATCTCGAACTGGGTGGCTTCGGCGAGGAACGCCCACAGGGTTTCGCGGGCCTTTTCCACGTTCATACCGTGCAGGTCGAGGCTGCCCTCGAATGGGATCTGGCCGGCCTTGAGCTTGCGCATCTGGCTGTCCTGGACGCCGTCGCGGGCCCACATCAACTCGTCTTCGGGGCCGACGTCGATCACGAACTGATCGGACAAGCCGTCCACGGTGGTGGCATCGGTGCGGATGGTCGCCGCTTGGCGCAACTTGGCGATCTGCGCGCGGTCGGCCTTGGGTTTGCCTGTTTCGGCGCGGTCGTGCTTGATCGGCTTGACGCCTTGGATCGCGCTTTTGAACAGGGAAAAATCGTCGTCTTGCATGTCAGCCTCCGCGAAGGGCGGCTAGTCTACCCAACTCCCGCGCGATCGCGCAGGACAAAACGCAGCGCCGCCCTCAGTCATTCTTTTTCATCAGGTGCGGGGCCATGTTCAGTTCGTGGTAGCGGCGGCGATGGCGACGGCAGCGGCGCCACAACCAGACCCCAACGTACAACAGCACCAGGCCCAAGCCCAGCAACACGCCGGAACCGGCCGCGCTGGCATTCAACTCGCCCAGCGCGGGCGGGCGGCCCAACAGGCTGGCGGCCCCGGCCATGGCCAGCAGCACGCCGAACGTTGCCAACAGCGCGGCAAAACCGGCGCTCAGGCGAAAACGCCAGTTGCTCGGGCCTTTTGGGCGCAGGCGGCGGGCGTCAAATCCATCGGATATTTTCATTCCGACCATTCCTCAATGGGTATCGGCCCTTCGACCGGAAGTCGTGCGGGTGGTTCCTGAAGCTAAGCCATTTGGCGGGAATGAGAGGCTTTTGCGGATGAGCGGCCAGCGTGCCGCTCACCGGGGGAGGCGGTCAGATCAGGTCTTTGGTCTGCGCCAGGGTGGCGAAGTTGTCGGCCATGATCGCCATTTCAGTCTGCTGCACGTGCTCGGCCGTCAGCACACCGCCCTTGTAGGGCAGGTCGCGGGTGGCGCAGGCGTCTTCGACCAGGGTGCAGCGAAAGCCCAGGTTCTTGGCGGCGCGCACCGTGGTGCTGACGCTGGAGTGGCTCATGAAACCGCAGACGATCAGGTCCAGGGAGCCCAGCTCTTGCAGGCGTTTTTCCAGCTCGGTGCCGTGGAAGGCGCTGGGCAGCAGCTTACCGATGATGGTTTCGTCGCCTTGCGGCTCCAGGCCCGGGATGAATTCACCGCGCTCGCCCTGGGGGTCGAACAGGCCGCCGACGGTGCCCAGGTGGCGCACGTGCACCACCGGCCGGCCGGCAGCCCGGGCGGCGGCGAGCAGTTGCTGGATGTTTACGACGGCAGCGTCCATGCCGGACAGGGCCAGGGGGCCGCTGAGGTATTCCTTTTGGGCGTCAATGATGACCAGGCTGGCATGGCTCAAATTGGCCGGTGCGTAACCGCGGCCGCTGAGTTGAAACATCGTCTTTGGAACGGACATTCTGGGGCTCCTTCGGGTGGGGCTTTTGGGGCATTGTCCTCTGGCTGAGCGGTTCTGTGAATCGCTACCAACGTAAGCTACGTGGTTGTTGGCTTACAGCGATGTCAAGGGGCGCTTGCGTTCAACCAAAAACGACTGCCTGGGATTTTTCCTACTTTTCTCGAGCTGTTTTCATGCGTCGTCGGCGGACGTTTTGGCTGTTAGAATCACCGGTCGTTTTTTCTGGAGTCTGTTCCGTGATTACTTCCCGTCTGCGCACGTTGCGCGACCACATCCGTTGGGCCGTCAGTCGTTTTCATGGGGAGGATCTGTTTTTCGGCCATGGCACCGACAATGCCTGGGACGAAGCCCGCCAACTGGTACTCGGTGCCGTGCACCTGCCCTGGGAAATCGCGGACAGCTACCTCGATTGCCGCCTCGAAGACGACGAACTGATCCACGTGCAGCACCTGCTGCACCGGCGTATCGAAGAGCGCGTGCCCACCGCCTACCTGCTGGGCGAGGCGTGGTTCTGCGGCCTGTCGTTCATCGTCGATGAGCGCGTGCTGATCCCCCGTTCGCCCATCGGTGAGTTGATCGAAAAACGCTTCGAGCCCTGGCTGGGCAGCGAGCCGGCCCGCATTCTCGACCTGTGCACCGGTTCCGGTTGTATCGGTATTGCTTGCGCCTATGAGTTCCAGAACGCTGAAGTGGTGCTGGCCGATCTGTCGTTCGAGGCCCTGGAAGTGGCCAACCAGAACATCGAGCGCCATGGCGTGGATGAGCGGGTATTCACCGTACAGGGCGACGGCTTCGACGGTTTGCCGGGGCAGCGTTTCGACCTGATCGTGTCCAACCCGCCGTATGTGGATGCCGAAGATTTCGCCGACATGCCCGACGAGTACCAGCACGAACCGGAACTGGCCCTGGCCTGTGGCGACGATGGCTTGAACCTGGTGCGGCGCATGCTCAGCGAAGCGGCGGACCACCTCACCGAAAAAGGTCTGTTGATCGTAGAAGTGGGCAACAGCCAGGTGCATGTTGAGGCCTTGTACCCGGGCGTCGACTTCGCCTGGCTGGACTTCGAGCGTGGCGGCCACGGTGTGTTCATGCTCACCGCCGAGCAATGCCGCGACCATCAGGCGCTGTTCGCCTCCAAGGTGTAAGTGCGCAACGCCTGCGTGCCTCGTGAACGAGGCGCAAAAAAAGAGGCCGCCACGGTAGTGGACGGCCTCTTTTTCATTCCCTCAGGGCTTCAGCCCTGTTTGCCGGCCTCCAGCATGTGCTCTGGTTTGACCCATTCGTCGAACTGCGCATCGGTCAGGTAGCCCAACTGCAACGCCGCTTCGCGCAGGGTCAGGTTTTCGCCATAGGCTTTCTTGGCGATCTCTGCGGCCTTGTCGTAGCCGATGTGCGGGTTCAGCGCGGTGACGAGCATCAGCCCGCGTTCCAGGTGCGCGGCCATTTGCACCGGGTCCGGCTCCAGGCCCGCCACGCAGTGTTCCTGGAAGTTGCGGCAGCCGTCCCCCAAGAGGCGGATCGATTGCAGCAGGTTGTGGATGATGACCGGTTTGAACACGTTCAGCTGCAAGTGCCCTTGGCTGGCGGCGAAACCGATGGTCACGTCGTTGCCCAGCACCTGGCAGGCGAGCATGGACAAGGCCTCGCACTGGGTCGGGTTGACCTTGCCCGGCATGATCGAGCTGCCCGGTTCGTTGGCCGGTAACTTGACCTCGGCGAACCCGGCCCGTGGCCCCGAGCCCAGCAGGCGCAGGTCGTTGGCGATTTTCATCAGGGCCACCGCCAGGGTTTTTAGCGCCCCGGAGAGGGCGGTCAGCGGCTCATGGCCGGCCAGCGCAGCGAATTTGTTCGGCGCGGTGATAAACGGCAAGCCGCTCAAGGCCGCCAGTTCGGCGGCGATGGCCTCGCCAAAGCCGTGGGGCGAGTTGAGCCCGGTGCCCACCGCGGTGCCGCCCTGGGCCAGTTCGTACACCGCCGGCAAGGCGCCGCGCAGGGCGCGTTCGGCGTAGTCGAGCTGGGCGATGAAGGCCGAAAGCTCCTGGCCGAAGGTGATGGGGGTGGCGTCCATCATGTGGGTGCGCCCGGTCTTGACCAGTTTCATGTGCCGCGCCGACTGCTCGGCCAGGCCCCCGGACAACTCGCGCAGGGCCGGCAACAGGTGCTCGTGCACCGCTTGCGCGGCGGCGATGTGCATGGCGGTGGGGAAGCAGTCGTTGGAGCTCTGGGAGCGGTTGACGTGATCGTTGGGGTGCACCGGGCTCTTGCCGCCACGGGGGTTGCCGGCCAGTTCGTTGGCGCGCCCGGCGATCACTTCGTTGACGTTCATGTTGCTCTGGGTGCCGCTGCCGGTCTGCCAGACCACCAGGGGGAACTGTTCATCATGCTGACCGTCGATCACTTCGTCGGCGGCCTGTTCGATCAGGCGGGCGATATCGGCGGGCAGGTCGCCATTGCGGTCGTTGACCCGCGCGGCGGCTTTCTTAATCAGCGCCAGGGCGTGCACCACGGCGATGGGCATGCGTTCCTCGCCAATGGCGAAATTGACCCGCGAACGCTGGGTCTGCGCGCCCCAATAGGCGTCATCCGGGACTTCAACCTGGCCAAGGCTGTCAGTTTCGATACGGCTCATGGGTCTTACTCCTGTAGGTCGGGTTGCGCAGCTTAGGCTGCATGGGGTTGCCGGGGTTCCATCGGTCGCCTTTTGCGCCGTTGGCGCGTTGCAAATGAGAAGCGCCCCGCCCCGGGGTTGAGTGGCGGTGATTGTTAGGCGCAGAATGGTCGCCCTTGGGGTTTTACCTCGTCTGCTAGAAAAGGAAACTTGATGACTCGTCTTCGTGCGATCTGTACCGCGGTTGTTCTGGTTTGCGCAAGCGGCCAGGCGCTTGCCGACACCGCCAGCCACAACGCCAGTGCCGAGGCCTTCCTGACCCTGGCACACGCTGACAAGCTCGGCACGCCGGTGTACATGCAAGTGCAGCAAATGTTCGCCCAGCGCTTCGAGCAAACCAAGGCCCCGGCCTCCAAGCAAGCCCTGCTGGAAACCTATCAGGCCAAGGCCAATGCCGCCCTGGACAAAGCCATCGGCTGGAACAAGCTCAAGCCGGACATGGTCAAGCTCTACACCAGCAACTTCAGCGAGTCCGAGCTCAAGGACCTGGTCGCGTTCTACCAATCGCCGCTGGGCAAGAAAGTCCTGGAAAAAATGCCGCAGCTGACCCAGCAATCGGCCCAGTTGACCCAGGCCAAGCTCGAAAGCGCGGTGCCGGTGGTCAACAAGCTGTTGGCTGACATGACCGCCGAGCTGGAGCCTAAAGCCGCTCCCGCGAAGAAAAAGTAAGCAGGCCTATGAACATGCAGCAACGTATCGAAGCGGCACTCGCGGCCCTGAACCCCGAGCACCTGCAAGTGTTGGACGAAAGCCACATGCACAGCCGTGGGTTGCAAACCCACTACAAGGCCGTGCTGGTCAGCGAGCAATTCGCCGGGCTCAACAGCGTCAAGCGCCACCAGAAGGTCTACGCCACGTTGGGTGACCTGATGGGCCAATTCCATGCGTTGGCGCTGCACACCTATACGCCCGAAGAATGGGCACAGACCGGCGCGGCCCCGGCCTCGCCCACCTGTGCCGGCGGCAGCAAGCACTGACCTTGGGTTTTTGCTAGACTGCGCCACGCGCCGCTCAGTCGGCGCGTTTTTTTTGTCTATCCGGTTCACCCCTTGCGCGGGTAGCCACCTGGAGAATCACCCATGACACACCCTATTGTCGTGGCGGCACTGTATAAGTTCGTCACCCTCAACGATTACGTCGCCCTGCGCGAGCCACTGCTCAAGGCCATGGTCGATAACGGCATCAAGGGCACCCTGCTGATCGCCGAAGAAGGCATCAACGGCACCGTCTCCGGCAGCCGCGAAGGCATCGACGGGCTGATGGCCTGGCTCAAGAACGATCCGCGCATGGTCGATATCGATCACAAAGAGTCGTACTGCGACGAGCAGCCGTTCTACCGCACCAAGGTCAAACTCAAGAAAGAGATCGTGACCCTGGGCGTCGAAGGGGTAGACCCGAACCGCCAGGTCGGTACTTACGTCGAGCCGCAGGACTGGAACGCGTTGATCGACGACCCCGAAGTGCTGCTGATCGATACCCGCAACGACTACGAAGTGGCGATCGGCACCTTTGAAGGCGCGATCGACCCGAAAACCACCAGTTTTCGCGAATTTCCCGACTACATCAAAGCCAACTTCGACCCGGCCCGCCATAAGAAGGTCGCCATGTTCTGCACCGGCGGCATCCGTTGCGAGAAGGCCTCCAGCTATATGCTCAGCCAGGGTTTCGATGAGGTGTTCCACCTCAAGGGCGGCATCCTCAAGTACCTGGAAGAAGTGCCCCGCGAAGAAACCAAGTGGCAGGGCGACTGCTTCGTGTTCGACAACCGCGTCACCGTGCGCCACGACTTGAGCGAAGGTGACTACGATCAATGTCATGCCTGCCGCACACCTGTTAGCGTCGAAGACCGGGCCAGCGAGCACTATGTGGCCGGCATCAGTTGCCCCCATTGCTGGGATAAGCTGAGCGAGAAAACCCGGCGCAGCGCCATCGACCGGCAAAAGCAGATCGAACTGGCCAAGGCCCGCAACCAGCCACACCCCATTGGCTACAACTACAAACAACCGTCCGAGGCCTGAACCATGTCCGCGCGCTTGCTCTATGTAATGGACCCCATGTGCTCCTGGTGCTGGGGTTTCGCCCCGGTCGCCGAGGCGTTGGTAGAGCAGGCCCAGGCCGCGGGCGTGGAGCTGCACCTGGTGATGGGTGGTTTGCGCAGCGGCAGCGGTTCGGCCCTGGAGCCGACCACCCGGCGCTACATCCTCGAACACTGGCAAGCAGTTAACGAGACCACCGGCCAGCCGTTCAAGTTCGACGGCGCGCTGCCTGAGGGGTTTGTCTACGACACCGAACCTGCCTGCCGTGCCCTGGTCACCGCCCGGGGCCTGGCACCGGATTGTGCCTGGGCCCTGCTCAAGCTGATCCAGCAGGCGTTTTATGCTCACGGCCGCGACGTCACCCGCGCCAGCGTGCTGGTGGAATTGGCGGAGCAGGCCGGTTTGCCGCGCATTGAGTTCGCCGCCGCGTTCGACCGGATGGAGCAACACACCGCCACCCTGGCCGACTTCGCTTGGGTCCAGGACCTGGGCATCGCCGGTTTCCCCACCTTGCTGGCCGAGCGTAATGGCCAACTGGCCTTGCTGACCAATGGCTATCAGCCGCTGGAGCAGTTGTCGCCGCTGTTGGGCCGCTGGCTGGAGCGCGCGGCCTGTGCATGATGGCGCCGAGCAACCCCGGCGCGCCGATCGGTTGAGTTGGGCGCACATCCGGCGCCTGGCCCAGCAGCATAAAAAATCCCTGTGGCTCGCCAACGGCGTCGCCGTGCTGGCGACCCTGTGCAGCGTGCCGATTCCGCTGCTGTTGCCGTTGCTGGTGGACGAAGTGCTACTGGGCAATGGCGACGCAGCCCTCAAGTTGATGAACCACGGCTTGCCGCAGGCTTGGCAGACCCCCGCCGGCTACATCGGCCTGATGCTCCTGGCCACCCTGACCCTGCGCTGTTTCGCCCTGGTGCTCAACGTGGTGCAGGCGCGTTTGTTCGTCGGCCTGGCCAAGGATGTGGTGTACCGCATCCGCCTGCGCTTGATCGAGCGCCTCAAGCGTATTTCCCTGGGCGAATACGAAAGCCTGGGCAGTGGCACGGTGACCACGCACCTGGTCACCGATCTGGACACCGTGGACAAGTTCGTCGGCGAAACCCTCAGCCGTTTCCTAGTGGCCATGCTGACCCTGGTGGGCACCTCGGCGATCCTGTTATGGATGCACTGGCAACTGGCGCTGCTGATTCTGCTGTTCAACCCTTTGGTGATCTACGCCACGGTGCAATTGGGCAAGCGGGTCAAGCACCTCAAAAAACTGGAAAACGACAGCACCTCGCGCTTTACCCAGGCCCTGACCGAAACCCTGGATGCCATCCAGGAAGTACGCGCCGGCAACCGCCAGGGCTTTTTCCTCGGCCGCCTCGGCCAGCGGGCCCGGGAAGTGCGCGATTACGCGGTCAACTCCCAGTGGAAGAGCGACGCCAGCAGTCGGGCCAGTGGCTTGCTGTTCCAGTTCGGTATCGACATCTTCCGTGCGGCGGCCATGCTCACCGTGCTGTTTTCCGACCTGTCCATCGGCCAGATGCTCGCGGTGTTCAGCTACCTATGGTTCATGATCGGCCCGGTGGAACAACTGCTGAACCTGCAATACGCCTACTACGCGGCGGGCGGTGCCATCACGCGCATCAACGAACTGCTGGCCCGTGCCGATGAGCCCCAGTACCCCGGCGGCGTCAACCCGTTCCAGGGCCGCGAGACGGTGGGCATCGAAGTGCGCGGCCTGAGCTTTGGTTATGGCGATGAACTAGTGCTGGACCAGATGAGCCTAGCCATTGCTCCCGGCGAAAAAGTCGCCATCGTCGGCGCCAGCGGCGGCGGCAAGAGCACCTTGGTGCAGTTGCTGCTGGGCCTGTACACGCCGCAGGCGGGGAGTATCCGCTTCGGCGGCGCGAGCCAGGAGGACATCGGCCTGGAAACCGTGCGCGAAAACGTCGCGGTGGTCCTGCAGCACCCGGCACTGTTCAACGACACGGTGCGCGCCAACCTGACCATGGGCCGCGAACGCAGCGACGAGGCCTGCTGGCACGCCCTGGAAATCGCCCAGCTCGACGGCACCATCCGCAACCTGGCCCAAGGCCTGGACAGCGTGGTCGGCCGCTCCGGGGTGCGTTTGTCCGGCGGCCAGCGCCAGCGCCTGGCCATCGCCCGCATGGTGCTCGCCGAGCCCAAAGTGGTGATTCTCGACGAGGCCACCTCGGCCCTGGACGCCGCCACCGAGTACAACCTGCACCAGGCCATGGCGCGGTTCTTGAGCGGGCGTACCACCCTGATAATCGCCCATCGCCTGTCGGCGGTTAAGCAAGCAGACCGGGTGCTGGTGTTTGACGGCGGGCACATCGCCGAAGATGGCGACCACCAGCAACTGATCGCCGACGGCGGCCTCTACGCCAAGCTCTACGGGCATTTGCAGCAGGTTCGCTGAAGCCCTTCGAGGGTGCCGCTCGCGCCCTAACTCCCTGAATACATGATGCAAACCTGGCGCTGGAATCCTGGCGCCTGACTGTAGGAGTTAAATCCATCTCGTGTCAGATATCTTGCCTTTGCATTGCTGAAAACTAGCCTAGGCTGTGCTGATTAGGAGAAAGAACCTCTCGGGTGTTCATCTGGCAGTGCTTATGCAAGGGACGTCATGAAGCAAAAGCGGACTCTCGGAACGCCGCGGTTGTTGGGCATCGTCTGGCCATTTATTACCGCGGTGCTGTTTCAGGCATTGCTGGGTGGTTTCAGCCTGTATGTCCTGTCGGCCGTGCGCGGTTATGTGGCGGGCGAGAGCTTGTGGTCCAAGGGCCAGAAAGACGCCATCTATTACCTGAGCCTCTACGCCGACGTGCGCGATGAGGCGGTCTGGCTCAAATACCGCCACGCCATCGCCGTGCCCCAGGGCGGCCATGAGTTGCGCGTGGCCCTGGACCGCCATCCGCCGGATCTGGACGCGGCGCGCCAGGGCATTCTCAAGGGCGGCAACCACCCGGATGACGTCACCCGGCTGATCTGGCTGTACCTCAACTTCCGCCATTTCAGCTACCTGGAAAAAGCCATCGACCTGTGGGCCGAGGGCGACGGCTACCTGGTGCAACTGGACGCGGTGGCCCGGGAGATGCACGAGAAAATCCTCGATAACCGCGTTAGCGCCGCCGATGTCGCCCGCTGGAAAAACCTGATCCTGGCCATCAACGAAGGGGTGACCCCGGCGGCCAAGGGCTTTAGTGATGCGCTGGGAGAGGGCTCGCGGGTGATGCTGCGCCTGCTGCTGACTATCAACTTGGCCACCGCCCTGGGCATGATCGCCCTGGCGCTGTTGCGCACCCACAAGTTGCTGACTCAGCGCCACGCCTTTGCCGATGCTCTGCAAATGGAGCGCGAGCGAGCGCAGATTACCTTGCAGTCCATCGGCGACGGGGTCATCACCACTGACGTAGAAGGCGCCATCGCCTACATGAACCCGGCCGCCGAGGCGCTGACCCATTGGAAAGCTTCCCAGGCCACAGGCCTGCCGCTGGCGGCGCTGTTCAACCTGTTGGATGAAAATGCCCAGGCCGAAGGCTTCACCCTGATCGAGCACATTCTCAACGGCCAACTCGGCGGCGGTAGTGAGCATGCCAAGCTGATCCAGCGCCTCGATGGCAGCACCGTTTCGGTAACCCTGGTGGGTGCGCCGATCCTTAATGCCGGCAAAGTCAGCGGCACCGTGCTGGTGCTGCACGACATGACCCAGGAACGCCAGTACATCGCCAACCTCTCATGGCAGGCGACCCACGATGCCCTCACCGGGCTGGCCAACCGCCGCGAATTTGAGTACCGCCTCGAACAAGCCCTGCACGGCTTGCTCCGCCACCCGGGGCGCCACGCGGTGCTGTTTTTGGACCTGGACCAGTTCAAATTGGTCAATGACACCTGCGGCCACGCCGCGGGGGACGAGTTGCTGCGGCACATCTGCGCGCTGTTGCAGTCGGGCCTGCGCGAGGGCGATACCCTGGCACGACTGGGCGGCGACGAGTTCGGCATTCTGCTGGAGAACTGCGCCCCCGAAGCCGCAGAGAAAATCGCCGAAGGCTTGCGCCAAACCGTGCAGAACCTGCATTTCGTGTGGAAGGGGCGCCCGTTCGTGACCACCGTCAGCGTGGGCCTGGTGCATATCAGCCAAGTGCCGACCACCCTGGAAGCCTCCCTGCGCGCCGCGGACATGGCCTGCTACATGGCCAAGGAAAAGGGCCGTAACCGGGTGCAGGTGTACCACGCCGACGACTCGGAACTGTCCATGCGTTTTGGCGAGATGGCCTGGGTGCAGCGCCTGCACCTCGCTCTGGAGGAAAACCGCTTCTGCCTCTACGCCCAGGAAATCGCCGCCCTGGGCCTCACCGAACGGGGCGGCGGCCATGTGGAAATCCTCCTGCGCCTGCATGACGAAGCGGGCCGGATGATCTTGCCCAGTAGTTTCATTCCGGCTGCTGAACGTTATGGTCCCTGAATTCAACACATAAGTGCAACGCTCACCCCTGTATGCACTTCGTACGGCGTCTTCCAGCCCAAGCGCTTGCGCGGGCGTAGATTGATCCTCGCTACTGTCCGATTGACGGCTTCGACGGTC
>NZ_JCBCUW010000054.1:0-35313 GCF_059862525.1 Pseudomonas sp. MF08875 | reverse complement strand
TTCGGCGCGTGGGTGCATGCCCGGCACTACATGAACCGCCGGGCGATCCATCGGTTATCCACCGCGCCGGACCCCGGTTTCTTGCAGCGTTTGGAGCTGGCGTATGAGAGGTTTTTCGCCCATTGAGGGCCGTGTGCAGCGGCCCCTACAACTGATAACTGAAACTCAGGCTATAGCGCGGCTTGCGGTTGAAGGTGTCGAGGGCTTCGTCGGCCAGGGGTTTGGCCGCTTCCAGGGCGATGTTGTAGTACTTGGCGTCGCCAAAGCGCAGGCCGATGGCGGCGGAGGAGAGGTCGTTGCCTTTGACCGGCAGGTCGTTGAACCAGGCCTTGGAGCGGTCGAGCACCACGTAGGGTTGCAGGATGCGCAGCCAGGTGCTGTCGCGGTTGTGGCTGTAGTTGACCTCGTAGGCCACGCCCCAGCCCTTGTCGCCGGAGGCCTGGTCGTCGGGGTAGCCACGGCCAAAGTTCTGCCCACCGAACACGGCGCGTTCGCTGTCGGGCAGGGTGTCTTGGGTCCAGTAGAGCGCGGCGGAAAGTACCCCTTGCCAGTTGCTGAAGAACTTGTCGCTTTGCACCCCGGACAGGCGCAGGCGGATGAAGTCCAGGTCGTAGGCGCGGTTGTCGCTGTTGGTGCCGAGGCTGTCGATGCCCTGGTAGACGCCACCGCTGAGGATGCGCAATTGGGTTTCGTTGGCTTTGCGCCAGTCGCCTTCAAAGGCCAGGGCGCGGATGTCGGTTTTGTCTTCCACGCTCAGCGGGTAGCCGACCACTTGGTAGCGGGTCTTGTCGTTGACCGCGTAGAAGCGCGAGCTGAGGTTGAGCACTTCGGTGGGCGAGGCGATGAAGGGGTGGGTGAGGCCGATGGAGTAGCGGTCGTTTTCGCGGTGCGGTTTGAGTTGCAGGCCATTGGCGAGCTGCACGTGGGTGCCTGGGTCGGCGCGGTAGCGCGAACCGTACAGGCTCAATTGGGTGCCTTCGGCGTTGAGGAACTGGCTGTAGTCCAGGCGATAGTAGTGCTCGTGGTCGTCGCCCGGTGGGAACAGGCCGCTGACGCTGACCTGCTCGGCCATCGCGGTGTGGGCATTGCTGGTCAGCCCCAGCAGGGCCTGGGGGCCGTTGCGGTTGTCGTCGGTGGTGTTGAGGCTGCTGGTGAAGGGTTTGCGGCTGGCTTGGGCGATCAGGTACGCCGCGCCGTCGGTGGTGCCCGGCGGCGGCACTTGTGCCTGCACGGTGATGCCGGGGATGCGGCTCATCAGCGTGGTGTAGCGCTCGAACGTTGCGCGCGTGAGCGGGCGTTCGGCCTTGAGCTTGGCCACCAATTGCTCGAAGTAGGCTGAGACTCGGCCGATGTCGCCCTGCAGTTGGTAGTCCTTGATATAGCCCTCCACCAGCACCACGCGCACCACGCCGCCATCAAAGCTTTGCTGGGGCAGGAAGGCGTAGGACAGCAAGTAGCCATCGTCCTGGTAGCGGCGCGTGAGGGCGCGGGTGGCTTCGATCAATTGCGCCAGGGTCACTTCGTGTCCCAGCAGCGGCTGGTAGGCCTGGGCCACGTCCTCCAGCGGGTAGATCGTGCCGCCCTCGATGTTGAGCTTCTTGATGGTGACCTGGGTGTCCATCATCAACTGCTGCGGCTGAGGCGCCGGGGTGGGTAACTGCAACTGCGGCGTCACCGGGCGGTAGGCGTCGGCGGGCAGGTTGGGCGCGGGCAGGTTGCGGATGGTTTCGTTGCTGTTGAGGAAGGTGGGCAGGGATTCGGCGTAGGCGTAAGGGCACAGGCTGAGCAACAACAGGGAAGCCAAAGCGCGCATAGGACACTCCATGGTCAGACCACATCGCGAAAGGACTGTCGATCCGAGTGGACCGTTATGCTCCAAAAAGAAAAAGACAGAAGATTCGCCTGAACCTTCTGTCTCCAACCAAGCGTAGGCGCTGTAGGAAGGGCCGTCGAATCGGCCAGGTGCATTTCTTAGTGGTTCAGGCTGCCCTTGAGGTTGTTGAGCAGGCCACCCAAACCGCCGTTAGTGGCCCCCCCCGTGCTGCCGGTGCCCGTGAGGGTGCTGACCGCCGAGACCGTGCCGCCAGCGGTGGTAACCACACCGCCGACCGCCTTGACCACAGGGTTAGGCGTGCTGGCCGCGATGCTTGCGCCGGCCCCGCTGACCGCACCGCCCAGTTGGCTGGTGATGGCGCTGACCGGGGCGGCCAGGCCCGTGGCGGCGGTCACTTGTTGGGTGGCGCTGGCCACCGCAGTGGTGACCGGGTTCAGGCCGCTGCCGATGGCGTTGCCGAGGCTGGCCAGGGGCGCGGTGGCGGCGGTGTTGGCCACGCCAGTCCCGCCCAGGGCACCGCCGGTCACGGCGACGAGGGTGCCGGCGCTGCCACCGGTGACGGCGGTGGCGCTGACCAGTGGGTTGGTGTTGCCGGCATTCAGGCCGCCGGTGGCGTTGACCACTGCGCCGCCCACCACTTCCAGCAGGCCAGTGCCGCCCAGGCCTGGCGTGCTGCCGCCACCGGTGGCGGGTGCCACGTAGTTGCCGGCTTTATCCAGGGTGCCGCCGACGTTGCTCAGGGCGCCGCCGAGGGTGTTGCTCAGCGGGTTGCCGTTGCCGGCGGCGGTCACTTTGTCGCCCAGGCCATCGACCACGTTCGCCACGCCGTTCACCGTGCCATTGAGCGGGGCTGCCAGGCCCGTGGCATTGGTGGCTTTGCTGATGACGTTTTCTGCCAGGGTCACCACCGGCACCGCGACTTTATTGCCCACTGCGTCGGTGAGCTTGCCCAGCGGGCCGTCGCTGGTGATGTGGGTCAGGGTGTCGCCGAGCATGCTGACTTTCTCCCCGACCTGGCCCACCACTGGGGTGACCTTGGCGACGATATCGCCCACCAGGGGAATGCTGCCGGTGGCGGTGTTGAGTTTGCCGCTCAGGTCCGTCACGCCATCGCCCACATTGCCGACCACTTTGCCTACGGTGGCGGTGGTGTCGCTCAGGGCGTTGGGGTTGCTGCCCAGGGTGCCGAGGCCGCCGCTCAAACCATCGCCAACGGTACCGACCACATTGTCGGTGGTGTGGGTGACGCTTTGCACGATGCCGCCGACCACAGGGGTGCCCGCCAAGCCATCGCCGATGGCGCCCACGCCATCGCCCACGCCCGTGACGGTATCGCCCACTTGATCGACCACGGTGCTGGTGACCAGGGGTGGGGTGGTGGTGCCGCCGCCCGTACCGCCGCCGGTTCCACCTGTGCCGCCTCCGGTGCCACCACCTGTACCGCCAGTACCGCCGCCGGTGCCACCACCCGTACCGCCCGTACCCCCACCGGTTCCGCCCGTGCCGTCATCGGTGCCGCCATTGCCGGCGTCGGTGGAGCTGTCCGGGGTGGAGCTGCTGGAACGGCTCTTATGGCCGCCACCGCCGCTGCTGCAACCGCCCAGGGAAAGGGCCAGGATCAGGGCCACTGCCGTGCATGCTTTCAATGAAATTTGAGTTTTCATGGGATTTATTCCTTGCACCTGTACAACGCTCGTTGTTTTCGATGGCTCGCCAGTTCTGTCGCTGGCGATGCCTTCGTCCGTGAGCCCATAACAATCCCAGATGCTGTTTGGCGCCATTCTCAACTTGGTATTAATAACTTATATACCCGGCCGCCAGGCCCGGTTCCATTGGTCTTATCCGGAATAAAAAATGTTTTGAATCAGTGACATGGCAGGTCGTAAGAGGCGAAGCTAACGGGAAATAAACTTTAGTTATATATATACAATTAAGCAGTGCGACACCCCGCCAGCACAGGGTTAATCACGGGCCCTTTATTCTTTTACTTAATGAATACTCAGGTGTAACTAGGTATTGCCGTATACTCCGCGCACCTTATTTTCTGTTGGAGAGCTTTATGCCTGCCCCTGTCTGGTGGCTGTTGTGCCTGCCCTTTGTCGCCGGTGCGTTCCTGCCGTTGCAGGCGGGCATCAATGGCCAGTTGGCGAAAAATGTATCGAGTGTGTTGGCGGCGGCGTTTATCTCGTTTTTCGTCGGCACCATGGCGCTGTTGTTGCTGGTGCTGGTACAGCGCGAAGTGCCGACCCTGGCGGCGCTGAAAACCCTGACCTGGTGGCACTGGAGCGGCGGTTTGCTGGGTGCGTTTTTCATCACCACGGCAGCCTTCGCCGGGCCGCGTATCGGCGCCATGTTGTTCATGGCCCTGGTGCTGGCCGGGCAGTTGGGCATGGCCCTGGCGCTGGATCACTTCGGCTGGGCAGGGTTTCGCGAAGCGCCTATCAGCGCCTTCAAAATCGCCGGGTTGGTGTTGATTTTGGCCGGGGTGTTCCTGATCCGGCGCGGTTGACCCCCTGCTTGCTACCTACGGCGTCAGCGCACGCCAATGCCCGGTCATGTGTTCGATCTCGCCACCCACCAAACACAACGCCCCCTGCGGCCCCGGTTCACTGGCCAGCAACGTCACCGCCCCGGGCAAGCGCAGCGGTTTTTTGAAGCTCACGCTTATCTCGTAGCCACTGGCCGGCAACCGCTCGCCCAGGGCGGCGAGGGTGCGGGCCTTGCTCCACAAGCCGTGGGCGATGGCTTGGGGCAAGCCGAACAGTTTGGCGCTCAAGGCACTGAGGTGGATCGGGTTGTAGTCCCCCGACACCCGGGCATAGCGGCGGCCGATATCGGCGGGTGCGTTCCAGTGCTCCAGCGCCGTTAGCGCCAGGGGCTCGGGCGCTTCTGGCGCGGTGGGTTCGCCGGGCAACTTCACGCCTTTGCACAGCAGGCGGCTTTCGGCCTCCCACAGCAGGCCCAAGTTGTCTTCCAAGCGGGTGACCAAATCGAACACGGCGCCTTTGGCGTGGGGTTGCAGGTTGTGCACGTGCACGCTCACCCAGGCACTGGCCACGCCGCCCAGGGGCCGCAACACGCGAATGCGGTTGTGCAGGTGGATCAACCCCAGCAGCGGGAAGGGGAAGTCCTGGGCGGTGAGCAACTGCATTTGCAGGGGGAAGGCCAGCACATGGGGATAGGTCGGCGGCAGCCACGCACTCTCGGTAAAGCCACAGACCTGGCGATACGCCGCCAACCGTCGCGGCTCGACCTGCACGGCGCAGCGCAGGCCATCGACCGGCAGGTCGCTGCCGTGGACCTTGCGCCGCAGTGCGGCTTTCACATACAGCCCCGGTAACGCGGGCGGATGGCTGAGGTCGTGCCAATGAACAGTCATGGTCAAGCCCCCAGCACGCTTTGCCCGCACACCCGCAAGGCCTGGCCGCTGACCGCGCCGCTGCCGGGCTGGGCGAGCCAGGCCACGGCTTCGGCCACATCCTGGGGCAACCCGCCCTGGCCCAGGGAACTCATGCGCCGCCCGGCCTCGCGCAGGGCGAAGGGGATGTGGGCGGTCATCTGGGTTTCGATAAACCCTGGCGCCACGGCGTTGATGCTGATGCCGCGGCCATGCAGCAACGGCGCCCAGGCCTCGGCCAGGCCGATCAAGCCGGCCTTGCTCGCCGCGTAGTTGGTTTGCCCGCGGTTGCCGGCGATGCCGCTGATGGACGCCAGCAGGATTACCCTGCCGTTGTCCGCCAGGGTGCCGCTGTCCAGCAGGGCCTGGGTGAGGGTTTGCGGCGCTTGCAGGTTGACCGCCAGCACCGCGTCCCAGAATTCCGGGGTCATGTTGGCCAGGGTTTTGTCGCGGGTGATGCCGGCGTTGTGCACCACGATGTCGATGCCGTCCGGCAGTTGTTCGATCAACTGCGCGCCGGCATCCGCCGCGCAAATATCCAGGGCCACACTGCGCCCGCCCAGGCGTGCGGCGAGGGCATCGAGGTCGGCGCGAGCCTGGGGCACGTCCAGCAGCACCACGTGGGCGCCGTCGCGGGCCAGGG
Source organism: Pseudomonas sp. MF08875 (assembly GCF_059862525.1). Lineage (NCBI taxonomy): Bacteria > Pseudomonadati > Pseudomonadota > Gammaproteobacteria > Pseudomonadales > Pseudomonadaceae > Pseudomonas > Pseudomonas sp. MF08875. Next base: position 29,439 of record NZ_JCBCUW010000054.1, on the reverse strand, counting down.
TTTCGGCGATGGCCGCGCCAATGCCGCGGGCGGCGCCGGTGACCAACGCCTTGCGCCCGGCCAGCGGGCGGCTCCAGTCCTGCACTTGGGTGGCGCAGGCCTGTAGGCGCACAACCTGGCCCGAGACGTAGGCGCTTTTGGGTGACAGGAAAAACCGCAGCGCCCCTTCGAGCTGGCTTTCGGCGCCCGCGCCCACATAGAGCAATTGCAGGGTGGCGCCGTTGCGCAGTTCTTTGGCCAGCGAGCGGGCGAAGCCTTCGAGGGCACGCTGGGCGCTGGCGGCGAAGGGCTCGTCGAGGCTTTGCGGGGCGCGGCCGAGGAGCACCAAGTGGGCGCTGTTGTCCAGGTTGCGCAGCAGCGGCTGGAAGAACTCGCGCAGTTGCTTGAGCTGCTCCACCGAGGTCAGGGCGCTGGCGTCGAACACCACGGCCTTGAGGCGCGGGCCGTGGCCGGGAATCCACGCCTGGGCGGGCGCGGCGTCGCTGGCGTAGCTGTACACCGCGTCGGTCAATTTGTGGGCAAAGGCTGCGATCGGCGCCACCAGCGGCCCGCCGCCCAGCAGCAATGCGCCTTCGATGGGCCGCAGGCGCCCGGCCTGCCAGCGTTCCAGGCGAACCGGCGACGGCAGGCCAAGGGCGCCGACCAGGCGATGGCCGAGGGCCGAGTTGGCGAAGTCGATATAACGGTCAGACATGGAACACTCTCCAAGGGCGGGGACTCAAAGTGTGGACCATGAATGGCGATCAGTCGTTCGATCGCCTTGGATACGGCCTACGCTTGTGGGTCTGTAGCCTTTCAAACACTAGGGAGCTTTCCATGACTCAATTGCGCCGCGTCGCGATTATCGGCGGTAACCGCATTCCGTTCGCCCGCTCCAACGGCGCCTATGCCACCGCGAGCAATCAGGCGATGCTCACCGCCGCCCTGGAGGGCTTGATCGAGCGCTACAACCTGCACGGCTTGCGCCTGGGCGAGGTGGTAGCCGGGGCGGTGCTCAAGCATTCGCGCGACCTGAACCTGACCCGCGAATGCGTGCTCGGCTCGCGGCTGTCCCCGGCCACGCCGGCCTATGACGTGCAAATGGCTTGCGGCACGGGGCTGGAGACGGCGCTGCTGGTGGCCAACAAAATCGCCCTGGGGCAGATCGAATGCGGCGTGGCGGGCGGCGTGGACACCACCTCCGACGCGCCGATCGCCATCAATGAAGGGTTGCGCCGCATCCTGCTGCAAGCCAACCGGGCGAAAACCACCGGTGACAAATTCAAGGCCTTCCTGCAACTGCGCCCCGGGCACCTGGTGCCGCAGTTCCCGCGCAACGGCGAGCCGCGCACCGGGTTGTCCATGGGCGAGCACTGCGAATTGATGGCCCAGGCCTGGAGCATCCCCCGCACCGAACAGGACCAACTGGCCCTGCTCAGCCATCAGCACATGGCCGCTGCCTACGCCGAAGGCTGGCACGACGATTTGCTTACGCCGTTCATGGGCCTAACCCGCGACAACAACGTGCGCCCGGACCTGACCCTGGAAAAACTCGCCGGCCTCAAGACCGCGTTCGAGCGCAGCGCCAAGGGCACCCTGACGGCAGGCAACTCCACGCCCCTGACGGACGGCGCGTCCCTGGTGTTGCTCGGTAGCGAGGCCTGGGCCAAGGAGCGCGGGTTGCCGGTTCTGGCCTACCTGCGCGATGGCGAGGCGGCCGCGGTGGATTTCGTCGGCGGCGCCGAAGGCCTCTTGATGGCCCCGGTGTACGCGGTGCCACGGTTGTTGGCGCGCAATGGCTTGAGCCTGCAGGATTTTGACTACTACGAAATCCACGAAGCCTTCGCCGCCCAGGTGCTGTGCACCCTCAAGGCCTGGGAAGACCCCGACTACTGCCAGAGCCGCCTCGGCCTGGCCGCACCGCTGGGCGCCATCGACCGTAGCCGCCTCAACGTCAAGGGCAGCTCCCTGGCCGCAGGCCACCCCTTTGCCGCCACGGGCGGGCGCATTCTCGCCAACCTGGGCAAACTGCTGGACGCCGCAGGCAGCGGCCGGGGCCTGATTTCCATCTGCGCGGCGGGCGGGCAAGGCGTGACGGCTATCGTCGAGCGCTGACGCGGGCTGTGGGCAGGGCTTGGGTGGGAGCGAGCCCTGCTTGCGATGGCTGCCCATAGGCTGTGCCGGCCCTATCGCGAGCAGGGCTCGCTCCCACACAGGCCCGCTCCCACAGGGGAGAACCTCAGGTCTTGAACCGGCGCACCAAGCCATCGAGTTCATGGGACAGCCCGGCCAGGCTCTGGGAGTCGAGGCGCGCGGAGTCGGCCAGTTCGGCCACCCGTTGCGCATCGCCGTGGATCTGGCTGATGTGGCGGTTGATGTCTTCGGCAACTTGGTGCTGTTCTTCGGCGGCGGTGGCGATCTGGGTGTTCATGTCGCGGATCACGTCCACCGATTCGCGGATCTGCCCGAAGCTGTTGCGCGCCAGGCCGATGCGGCTGACCGACTCCTGGGACACCTGCAGGCTGGCGTGCATTTGCTGGGTGACCTGGCTGGTGCGTTTGGCCAGGTTGCCCAGCAAACCGTCGATCTCCGCCGTGGAGTCGGCGGTGCGCTTGGCCAGGGCGCGCACTTCGTCGGCGACCACGGCAAAGCCGCGGCCCTGCTCGCCCGCACGGGCGGCCTCGATGGCGGCGTTGAGGGCCAGCAGGTTGGTTTGCTCGGCAATGGAGCGGATGGTGCCGAGGATCGACTGGATGTCGTTGCTGTCGCGTTCCAGTTGTTGCATCGACTGCGCCGACTGTTCGATTTCCTGGCTCAACTGATCGACGCTCTGCACGGCCGCGTCAATCTGCTGCTGGCCTTCGCGGGCCTGGCGCTGGCCGCTGTCGGCGGATTCGGCGGCCTGGCTGCACGAGCGCGCGACTTCGTTGGCGGTGGCGACCATTTCGTGGAACGCCGTGGACACCATGTCCACCGCTTCGCGCTGGCGCCCGGCGGCTTCGGCCATGTCGTGGGACACCTGGGTGGAGCTGCGCGAGGTGTCGAGGATCTTGCCGGCCGCTTGGCCGATGTGCTGGATCAGGCTGCGGATCGCCGCCAGGAACTGGTTGAACCAGTTGGCCAGTTGCGCGGTTTCGTCGCTGCCGCGAATGTTCAGGCTTTTGGTCAGGTCGCCTTCGCCCTGGGCGATGCCTTCCAGGCCACTGGCCACGCTGCGGATCGGGCGCACGATCAGGCTGGCGAAACTGGCACCGACCCCGGCGAACACCACCGCCAGCACCCCGGCGATCAGGGCGATCAACCAGGTCAACTGGGTGGCCGAGCTCATCACTTCGCTGTGTTTAATCAGGCCGATAAAGGTCCAGCCCAGTTGCTCGGAAGGCCACACGTTGGCCATGTAGCGCTCGCCATTGAGCTGGACTTCCACCAGGCCCTTGCCGGCTTTGGCCAGGTCACTGTAGCCCTCGCCAAGGCTGCCCAGGGCCTTGAAGTTGTGCTCCGGTTGCGCCGGGTCCACCAGGACGGTGCCGGAGTTCTCCATGAGCATCAGGTAGCCACTTTCGCCGAGCTTGATCTGCTTGACGATCTCGGTGAGCTGCTTGAGCGTCACGTCGATGCTGACCACGCCGCCGTTACTGCCCAGTTTGTTGTCGATGGTGCGCACGGTGCTGACGTAGGTGGCGTTGTCTTGCGCCCAGTAGTAGGCCGGTGGCCGTATCGGCTTGCCGGGGTTGGCCTGGGCGGCTTGGTACCAGGGGCGTTGGCGCGGGTCGTAGTTGCTCAGCGTGGCATCATCGGGCCACGACACGTAGCCGCCGGCGTTGGTGCCGACAATCGCGTAGGCGTAGGCCGGGTGCGTGGTGCCGAGGTTTTCCAGCAGGCGGAAGATCTGCTTGTCCATGTCGCCTTGGGGGACCTGGGCGGCATCGGCGCTCATGTAGGTCTTGAGGCTGTCGTCGGTGTTGCGGATCAGCGGCTGGGAGGCCAGGTAGTTGACGTTCTGGCTGATGCTGTCGAAGAAGATCTGCATGGCGTTGCTGACCTGGCGGATCTCGCGGCCGCTGCTATCGACAAAGGCCTCTTTGGCATCGTTGCGCAAGTTCAGCCCCACCAAGGTGGCGACCAGTACGACCGGCAAGCAGGCGATGATTGCAAACGCCCAGGTCAGCTTTTGTTTGATGTTCATCCGCGCTCCAGATTTTTCTTGTAGGCCCACGAAGTGATCGCGGATTGACGGCAGCCGTAAACGTCTTGTGTGGTGCGTCGAGTCCTTTCGTCCCGCAGCGGGGAAAGCCTTTGTCACCGGGTCGATGACGGTTTTTTGTTGGAGGCAGACAAACTCCCTTGTCTGTAAGGGCTTCGGCTGGCGCGGCGGGAAATTGAGGTGTCTGAGGAAAAATCCTCAGACACCTGGCGCTGCGGTGTCAGATTCTGTCGCAAATGGTGCTGGGTGTGCGGCATGCTGGGTTTGCCGCGTCGGCTATGATTCCTCGCGGTCGGCATTGGCCCTCGGGTTTTGTCCGAATAATCTGGCACATTGAGTGCATCGGTTGCGTTCATAGGTCGGCAGGCTCTCCCACCGGAGAGAGGATTGCCGTATAACGAGTGACATTCGCGTGTTTGGTAATAAAGGACCCACAATAAAAGCTGATGAAGACTCCAAAACGCATTGAACCCCTGATCGAGGACGGTCTGGTCGACGAGGTGCTGCGCCCACTCATGAGTGGTAAAGAAGCAGCTGTTTATGTGGTGCGCTGCGGTAATGAGCTGCGTTGCGCAAAGGTCTACAAGGAGGCGAATAAACGCAGTTTCCGCCAGGCGGCCGAGTATCAGGAAGGCCGCAAGGTGCGCAACAGCCGCCAGGCGCGGGCGATGGCCAAGGGCTCAAAATTCGGTCGCAAAGAGACCGAGGACGCCTGGCAGAACGCCGAAGTGGCGGCGCTGTTCCGCCTCGCCGGCGCGGGCGTGCGGGTGCCCAAGCCGTTCGATTTTCTTGAAGGCGTGCTGCTCATGGAGCTGATTGCCGACGAGTACGGCGATGCGGCCCCGCGCTTGAACGACGTGGTGCTGGAACCGGAGCAGGCGCGCGAATACCACGCCTTTCTGATCCAGCAGATTGTGCTGATGCTGTGTACCGGCCTGGTGCACGGTGACCTTTCCGAGTTCAACGTGCTGCTTACGCCCACCGGGCCGGTGATTATCGACCTGCCGCAAGCGGTGGACGCGGCGGGCAACAACCACGCGTTCAGCATGTTGGAGCGGGACGTGGGCAACATGGCGTCCTACTTCGGGCGTTTTGCCCCGGAGTTGAAGGCGACCAAGTACGCCAAGGAAATGTGGGCGTTGTACGAAGCCGGCACCTTGCACCCGGCCAGTGTGCTGACCGGCGAGTTCGACGAACCCGAAGAGCTGGCGGACGTGGGCGGGATCATGCGCGAGATCGAGGCCGCGCGCCTCGACGAGGAGCGTCGGCAAGCGGTACGCGCCGCCGACGACGCACCGCCGAGCAAGGCTGAAGAACCGCCTCCACCCTGGATGCAGTGATCGCCCACAAAAAATCCGGCCTCGGCCGGATTTTTTGTGTTCGCCGATAAGCTATTCGGCGTCCAGGTGCAGCGGGGTAATCACCCGGCCATCACTTTCGGCCTCGCCCAGGTTGGCGTCGATGAAGTACACGCGGTCGTCGGCCAGTTGCCCTTTATCCACCAGGTAGTCCTTGATGCTGCTGGCGCGGTCCTGGCCGAGTTGGCGCAGCAGCACATCGCTTTCGCTCCAGAACTTGATGACGCCCTCATGCAGTTTTTCGGTGCGCTCGCGGCGGCTCAGTTGTTCCCATTCGGCCGGTGGCTGGGTTTTCAGACGGGTGCGGTAGATGCCTTCGAGCAGGGGCGCTTTCTCGTCTTCCGGCACTTGCAGCAGCGAAGCCTGGGCCGGCACTTTGTCGCCACGGCGCTGGAGCATCTTGTAGTAGGTGTACTGGTATTCGCGCTCCAGGCGTTGCTCGGCAATCAGCGGGCCGTCGCTGCTGGCGGCGCTGGTGCCTTCGATTTCCAGGCGCAGGGCCGGGCGTTCCTTGAGGGCCTTGGCCAGGGTGGTGAGGGCGGCTTGGGCGTCGCTGCCCAACTCGCTGGAGCCGGGGGCGAAGGACACGGTGCCCAGGTCCTGCGACCCGCCACCGCTGACGAGCCCGCCGATCAACTTGAACGGCGCGGCGGCGGCCTTGACGATGAGGTTGCGCAGGGTTTGCCAGACAATGGGCATCACGCTGAACTGCGGGTTGTTCAGATCGCCCGTGACCGGCAGTTCGATGGAGATCTTGCCGTCCACGTCCTTGAGCAACGCCACCGCCAGTTTCAGCGGCAGGCTGACGGCGTCCGGGCTATCGACCTTTTCGCCCAGTTGCAGTTGCTCGACCACCACTTTGTTCTGGGCCTTGAGCTGGCCCTTGGTAATCAGGTAGTGCAGGTCGAGGTTGAGGCGGCCCTTGCGGATGCGGTAGCCGGCGAACTTGCCGGAGTAGGGCGTGAGCGTGGTCAGTTCGACCCGTTTGAAACTGGTGGCGATATCCAGTGCGGCCATCGGGTCGAAGGGGTTGACGCTGCCCTTGATGGTCACCGGCGCATAGCGGTCGACCTTGCCCTTGACGTCCACGGTGGCCGGTTTGGCCTGGCGGCTGTCGATGGTGCCGATCTGGCCGTTGAGCTGCTGGATGGCGGTGGCGAAGTTGGGCGTGAGGCTGAAGTCGGCGAAGTTGGCCGAACCGTCGTTGATGGCGATGCCGCCGATGTGGATGCCCAGGGGTTTTTCCTGGCTGGCGGCGGGTTTGGCGGCGGCTTTTTTCGCGCCGCTGTCGGCCGGTTGCGGGATCAGCAGGTCGTCGATGTTGGTGGTGCGATCATCGTTAATCATGAAGCGCACATAGGGCTGCTTGAGGTTGATGCGGTTGATCGACAGGCTGTCGCCGTGGCGGTAGTCCAGGCCCTCGACCACCACTTGCTGCCACTTGAGGAAATCGCGGGTTTTCAGGGTGTCGAGGGTGTGCAACTGATCGACCTGGGCGCGGCCGGTGATGCTCAGGGCCAGCGGTTCGGTGCTCTTGAGGTTGACCGCCAGGTCGCTGCCGAGCATGCCGCTGCGCAGTTCCAGGCGAATGAAGGGGCTGATGTAGGACTGGGCGACGCGCAGGTCGATGTCCTTGGTTTGCACCGCGAGCTTGGCGCTGACCGGGTTCAGGTTGACCTCGCCATTGGCCAGGATCTTGCCCTGCTTGCCCAACCCGGTATCGAGCTTGAGGGTGAAGGGCGACTGGTTGAGGCTGTCGAAGTTTTGCAGGTCCAGGTTCAGCGGGCCCAGTTCCAGGGCCACGGCCGGTTTGGCCTGGCGGTCGGCCAGGTGCACGTGGTAGTTGCGCAGTTGCACGTCCTTGAGCAGCACTTGCCAAGGCTTGCCGGGCGGCGCCGGTTGGTCGGCTTTTGGGGTGTCGGCGGTGGCCGGGGCGGTGGCGGCCGCTTTGGACGCCGGCTTGGCCGGTTGGCTGGCAAAGAGCTTTTGCCAGTCGAGTTGGCCATCGGCTTCGCGGGCGGCCCAGGTTTCCAGCTTCTGGCTGCGGATCTTGCCGACGATGACCTGTTGCTTGGCCATGTCGACCGTGGTTTCGCTGATGTCCAGGCGTTCCAGGCGCGCCAGTGGGCGGCCGTCGGGGGCCTTGATGGCGAAAGGGGCGACGCTGACCGCCACGTCGCTGAGCAGCAGTTCGGTCTGCTTGCTCAGGTTGAGTTTGTAGCGGGTGCTGAGGTTGAGCACGCCGTCTTCGAGCACCAGGGGCACGGCGTCACGCACGTAGGGCCACCAGACTTTCATCTTGCCGTCGGTGACTTTCAGGGTGCCTTCGGAGGCAATCGGCACCAGGCTGAAGTTGCCGGTCCAATCGATCTTGCCGCCCTCGGGGCCGGCGGCCACCAGGGTCATGTCGGCGTTGTCGTCGGGCAGGGTGCTGAGGTTTTTCAGCTCCAGGTCCATTTTGTCGTAGAGGAATTCGATCGGCTCGCTGGGGCGCAGGTCCTGGAAGTGCACATAGCCGCCGGCCAGTTTGATGCGCTCGATGCGCAGCGGGAACGGCTTGGCCTCGGGGTCGGCGGGGGTGGGTTCGCTGGCGGGCAGGTTGAACAGGCCCAGCAGGTTGAGCTTGCCGTCCTTGCCGAACAGGATCTGGGTCTTGGGCTTGTCCAGCTCCACGTCCGCCAGGTGCAGGGCGCGGGTCCACAGGCTGTCCAATTGCAGGTTGGCGTAGAGGCGCTCGAAGGCGACTTGCTCCTTGCCCGGTTCGCCGATGTTCAGGCCCCAGACGCTCAGTTCCAGGCTGAACGGGTTGAGTTCGATACGCTGGATGTGGGGGGGGTGGTGGCGTAGTTGGCTAACTGTTGGTTGGCGATGCGCAGGGCAATGCCTGGAAGGATCAAGAAGCCCAGCAAGCTGTAGAGAGCGAGGGCGGTCAACAGGGCGCCAATAGCGCGAATCAATCCTTTGGGCATGTGCGGCGTCATCTGTCTGAATCGGAGTGCCTTGGAGTATGGCACGCCATTCTGGTTCCGAAGTAGCCGTGTTTATTGGCGCCTGAAGTTTGTCTCAGAGTTGCAGGATCAGGGTCTTGAGGGGCGGCTGCCCGTCGTGGGAGGGGAAGTCCGCCCCCGGCGTCATCACCTGCCAGTCGCGTACCGGCCGCCCGGCCTTGTCGGCACAGCGCAGCACCTGCTCGCGCCAGTCGTCGAGGCTGACTTTCGCCAAGTTGTTGCAGCAGATCAGCACGCCATTGTCGGCGGTGGCCAGCAGGGCGGGCTTGAGCAGGCTCTGGTAGTCGCGCAGCAAATCGACAGTACCGAACGCACTTTTGGCCCAGGCCGGCGGGTCGAGTAGCACCAGGTCGTACTGGCGCTGTTCCAGGCGTGGGTAGCTGGGCAGTTTCTGCCCGCGGCGCTGGCTGATGGGCAGCCCGGCGAGTTGGCGGATGGCGGGGAAGTAGTCCGACTGCACGAATTCCATGGCCGGCAGGTGCGGGTTGAGCTGGCCGTTTTCCCGGCCCACGGCCAGGTTGCCTTCGGCGAAGTCCAGGTTGCATACCTCGCGCGCGCCACCGGCCGCTGCGCTGAGGCCGACGCCGCAGGTGTAGGCGAACAGGTTGAGCACGCTTTTACCGGCGCTGTGGTCCTTGACCCAGCCGCGGGTGTTGCGCAGGTCGAGAAACAGCAGCGGGTCTTGCCCGGCATGGCGGCCGCGCACGCGGTAGTTCAGGCCCCATTCGTGGCCGACCAGGTCTTGCAGGGCGGCGTCGTGCGCCTGGTAAATGCTGTCTTGGCGGTCGATGCGCGAGTTGCCCCGGGAGCGGTCGTTGTAGACGAGCAGGGTCGCAAGGCCCAGATGCTCATCGACCAGGGCATGCAGTTGCAGCAAGGCGTCGCGTTCCAGGCTTTGGTGGAAGCTTTGCACCAGCAGTTGCGGGCCGTAGCGGTCGATGGTCAGGCCGCCGGCGCCTTCTTGGCTGCCGTGGAACAGGCGATAGCAATCGGTGCCTTGCCCGTGCAGGGTGGCGAGCAGGTCTTGGCGATGATCGAGGGCGGCGCGCAGCGCCTGATTCAAGGAAGACATGCAAAGCGCCTTGCTGGGGAATGGGGCGCGGGAGTTTAACAGCATTGCCTGGGGCGGCGGGCGGGGCGATAAAGCGGGGCAAACAAAAACGGAGCGTTCGCACGCTCCGTTCTTTTATACAAGCCGGCGACTACTTGCCGACCTGTTTTTCCTTGATTTCTGCCAGGGTCTTGCAGTCGACGCACATGTCGGCGGTCGGGCGCGCTTCGAGCCGGCGGATACCGATCTCGACGCCGCAGGATTCGCACCAGCCGTATTCTTCGTCTTCGATCAGTTGCAGGGTCTTGTCGATTTTCTTGATGAGTTTGCGCTCGCGGTCGCGGGCACGCAGTTCAAGGCTGAATTCTTCTTCCTGGCTGGCACGGTCGGCCGGGTCGGGGAAGTTGGCTGCCTCATCTTTCATGTGGTCAACAGTGCGGTCGACTTCCTGCATCAAGTCCTGTTTCCACTTGTTCAGGATCTTGGTGAAGTGATCGCGCATGGGCTTGCCCATGTATTCCTCGCCCTTGACCTCTTTGTAGGGTTCAAAGCCGCTGATCGACTGGTTTGGCTGTTGCTTTGCTTGGGTGGGCATGAATGGACCGCCTCTACTCTTGTAATCCATTGCGCAGGATTGTTCCTTCACCGACACCTGCCGGCCCTGCGGCTGCAAGCGGGCGAACTTACCAGATCAAATCGGGCCGCGCTACTCCCGGTTGTCGAGCGTACGGCCAGCCTTGCATGCAAAAGGTTGCAAAGCCGCGTCTGGTAAGTCGGGTGGCCTGCGTGATTAGTGATTTTAGTCAAGCCTGGGGTGTACGCCCCGGTTGTTGGTCGGGACCTGGCTGACGGCTCTGACCGCTTTAGCCGCTCGCTCGTTCCCCGGGTTGGGTAGAATCGGCTCTTTTGCCTCCCATTGAAGGAATGGCTACCCATGGCTCAGCCCTACAGTGCGCGCAGCCGCGCGATCGAACCGTTCCACGTCATGGCCCTGCTGGCCCGCGCCAATGAGCTGCAAGCCGCCGGCCACGATGTGATCCACCTGGAAATCGGCGAGCCGGACTTCACCACCGCCGAGCCGATCATCCAGGCCGGCCAGGCTGCCCTGACCGCCGGCAAGACCCGCTACACCGCGGCCCGTGGCATCCCTGAGTTGCGCGGCGCGATTGCCGGTTTCTACCAGCAGCGCTACGGCTTGAGCATCGACCCCGAGCGCATCCTGATTACCCCCGGCGGCTCTGGCGCCTTGCTGCTGGCCAGTAGCTTGCTGGTGGACCCGGGCAAGCACTGGTTGCTGGCCGACCCCGGCTACCCGTGCAACCGCCACTTCCTGCGCCTGGTCGAAGGCGCGGCGCAACTGGTGCCGGTGGGGCCGGATGTGCGCTATCAGCTCACCCCGCAACTGGTGGCGCGGCACTGGGACGCGGGCAGCGTCGGCGCCCTGGTGGCCTCGCCCGCCAACCCCACCGGGACCCTGCTCAGCCGTGACGAATTGGCCGGGCTTTCGGCGGCGGTCAAGGCGCGTAATGGCCATTTGGTGGTGGATGAGATCTACCACGGGCTGACCTACGGCACCGACGCCGCCAGCGTGCTGGAAGTGGACGACAGCGCCTTTGTGCTCAACAGCTTCTCCAAATACTTCGGCATGACCGGGTGGCGCCTGGGTTGGTTGGTGGCCCCGCCGGACGCGGTAGGCGAGTTGGAGAAACTCGCGCAGAACCTCTACATCAGTGCGCCGAGCATGGCCCAGTACGCGGCGCTGGCGTGTTTCGAGCCTGCGACCCTGGACATCCTCGAAGAACGTCGCGCCGAGTTCGGCCGGCGTCGCGACTTCCTGCTGCCGGCCCTGCGGGAGTTGGGGTTCGGCATCGCCGTCGAGCCTGAAGGGGCGTTCTACCTATACGCCGACATCAGCCAGTTCGGCGGTGATGGGTTCGCCTTCTGCCAGCACTTCCTGGAAACCGAGCACGTGGCCTTCACCCCGGGCCTGGACTTCGGCCGCCACCTGGCCGGGCATCACGTGCGGTTTGCCTACACTCAGAGCCTGCCGCGCTTGCAAGAAGCGGTGGAGCGCATTGCCCGCGGCCTGCGCAGTTGGCAAGGCTGATGCGCTTTTCTCCTGCCCTGGAAGAGGGCCGCTTGCTGCGCCGCTACAAGCGTTTTCTGGCCGATATCGAAACCCTGGAAGGCGAACTGCTGACCATCCACTGCCCCAACACCGGCTCGATGCTCAATTGCATGGCGCCCGGTGGGGTGGTCTGGTTCAGCCGTTCCAACGACCCCAAGCGCAAATTGCCCGGCACCTGGGAAATCAGCCAGACCCCTCAAGGGCGCCTGGCTTGTGTGAATACGGCGCGGGCCAACGGCTTGATCGAGGAGGCCCTGCGCGCCGGGCAGATCACCGAACTTGCCGGGTTCACCGGGCTCAAGCGCGAAGTGCCATACGGCCAGGAAAACAGCCGCATCGACTTTCGCCTGGACTACCCGCAAGGCGCGGCGTTCGTTGAGGTCAAGAGCGTCACCCTGGGCTTTGATGGCACGCCAGTGGCGGCGTTTCCCGACGCGGTAACGGCACGCGGCGCCAAGCACCTGCGTGAACTGGCGGCGTTGGCCCGTGACGGCGTGCGGGCGGTGCAGTTGTATTGCGTCAACCTTACCGGCATCGACGCCGTGCGCCCGGCCGAGGAAATCGACCCGGGCTATGCCGCCGCGTTGCGTGAGGCGGTTACGGCAGGCGTGGAAGTTCTGGCCTACGGCGTGAGCCTGACCTGCGAGGAGATCCGCGTGGAACGGCGCTTGCCCGTGCAGTTGGGCCGTTAAAGCCCGACCCAGATGCCTTGGCTGTCTTCCCGGCAGGGCAGGGCCGCCAGGGATTTTCCGGCGCAGGGGCCGGCGATGCACTCGCCGGTTTCCATTAGGAACAAGGCGCCGTGGGTTGCGCACTGGATCAGGCTGGCGCTGTCGTCGAGAAAACGGTCGGGTTGCCATTCCAGCGGTATGCCGCGGTGGGGGCAGCGATTGAGGTAGAGATAGACTTGGCCGTCGCGGCGCAGGGCCAGCAGCTTCTGGCCCTCGACCTCAAAACCGCGACTGGCGGCGTCGGCCAGTTCACTGCTGTTGCATAGAAACTTCATGTCTTTCCTCAAGTGCCGCAGGCGGCGGGCCTGGGCGATCATCCCACGGTAAGGGGAAATGTCAGTGCTTGACGTTCAAATGCAAACAATTATCAAATGCCGGCTTCGCCAGCCGTGCACCGCTGTATAGAGGCCCCCACCGCGCGGCCTGACACAACCAGCCTAGCCATAAAGGAAACTCGCTATGCGCCTGCGTACCCTCACCGTCGCGTTCTGTGCCGCCCTGCTGTTCAACCCGACGGCGTTCGCGGCCGATGTGGCACAGCGCTGGGTCAGTGCCGGGGGCGCGTTGTCCGAGTGGGTCAGTGCCCTGGGCGGGGAGTCTAGATTGGTCGGGGTCGATACCACCAGCCAGCACCCCGAGGCGCTTAAGGCCCTGCCCAGCATTGGCTATCAGCGCCAGTTGTCGGCCGAGGGCATTTTGAGCCTGCGCCCGCAAATCCTGGTGGGCACCGATGAAATGGGCCCGCCGCCGGTGCTGGCGCAAATTCGCAGCGCCGGGGTGCAGGTCGAGTTGTTTTCTGCCGAGCCTGAGCTGCCCGTCTTGCAGGCCAACCTGCAACGCCTGGGCACGCTACTTGGTGCTGAAGCAGAGGCTGCGCGGCTGTTCACGGCGTATCAACAGCGCCTCGACCAACAGGCCGTATGGGTGCGCGAGGCGCAAACCCGCGCCCAGGCCCCGGGGGTGCTGGTGGTGATCGGCAATGCCGGCGGCAAATCGCTGGTGGCGGGCAAGGACACCGCCGCCGATTGGGTGGTGCAGCGCGCGGGTGGGCGCAACTTGGCCAGCCACACGGGCTACAAGCCGTTTTCCGTCGAGTCCCTGGCCGGCCTCAGCCCGGACGTGCTGGTGTTCTCCGACCGCAGCCTGTTCGGCGAAGCGGCGCGGGCGGCGTTGTTCAGGGAAAACCCGATCTTCGCCAGCACCCCTGCGGCCAAGGCCGGCCGGGTGTTCGAGCTGGACCCGACCCTGCTCGTCGGGGGCCTGGGGCCGCGTCTGCCCCAGCGCCTGCTGACGCTGGCGGGTGAGTTCTATGCACAGGCGCCTGCGGCCAAAGCCGCCCCATGAGGACGCTGGTCAAGCCGCGCGCGCTGTTCATCGGCCTGGGCCTGCTGTGTTTGTTGGCGACTTGGCTGTCGCTGGCCCTGGGCCCGGTGAGCCTGCCGTTGTTCGATACCTTGCGCGCGGCCCTGCGCCTGCTCGGTGTGCCGCTGGCTCCCGAGGGGTTGGAGCAGGCGGAATTGATCCTCGGCCAGATCCGCCTACCGCGCACCCTGCTGGGGTTGGCGGTGGGCGGGGTGCTGGCGTTGTCTGGCGTGGCCATGCAGGGGCTGTTCCGCAACCCCCTGGCGGACCCGGGCCTGGTGGGGGTTTCCAGCGGCGCGGCCCTGGGCGCGGCGATTGCCATCGTCTTCGGCTCGGCGTTTGGTGGTTTGCCCGAAGGGCTGGGGCCGTATCTGTTGTCGGTGTGCGCGTTTATCGGTGGCTTGGGCGTGACTGCGCTGGTCTATCGCCTGGGCCGGCGCAACGGCCAGACCAACGTCGCCACCATGCTGCTGGCGGGCATCGCCCTGACGGCGCTGGCCACCTCAGTGGTGGGCCTGTTCACTTACCTGGCCGACGACGCCACATTGCGCACCCTGACGTTCTGGAACCTGGGCAGCCTCAACGGCGCCAGTTATGCGCGGTTGTGGCCGTTGCTGTTGGTCAGCGCGGCGGTGGCGCTGTGGCTGCCACGCCGGGCCAAGGCCCTCAATGCCCTGTTGCTGGGTGAATCGGAGGCCGGCCACTTGGGCATCGACGTCGAGCGCCTCAAGCGTGAATTGGTGTTCTGTACCGCACTGGGCGTGGGTGCGGCCGTGGCGGCGGCGGGGATGATCGGTTTCGTCGGCTTGGTGGTGCCGCACCTGGTGCGCTTGTTGGCCGGGCCGGATCACCGCGTGCTGTTGCCGGCCTCGGTGCTGGCCGGGGCGACTCTGCTGCTGTTCGCCGACCTGGTGGCGCGCCTGGCGCTGGCACCGGCGGAGCTGCCTATTGGCATTGTTACCGCATTTATCGGCGCGCCGTTCTTCCTCTATTTGCTGCTGCGAGGCCGTGCCTGATGTTGCGCGTAGAAAACCTGCACATCCGGCGCGGCGACAAAACCGTGCTGGCGGATATCAACCTGCACCTTAACCCTGGCGAAGTGCTGGGGGTGCTCGGCCCCAACGGCGCGGGCAAAAGCACCTTGCTCGGCGCCTTGTGTGGCGAGTTGAAGCCGGATCAAGGCAAGGTCTGGCTGGACCAGGACGAACTGGCCCACTGGCCCGGTATGCAACGGGCCCAGCGGCTGGCGGTGTTGCCGCAAGCCTCGACCCTGGAGTTTGCCTTTCGTGTCGAAGAAGTGGTGGGCATGGGCCGCTTGCCCCACCACAGCGGCCGGGTTCGCGACGACGAGATCATCGAGGCTGCACTGGCCGCCGCGGATGTCGGCCATTTGCACGGGCGCAGTTACCTGGCGCTGTCGGGCGGTGAACGCCAGCGCGTCCACTTGGCTCGGGTCCTGGCGCAGCTGTGGCCGGGGGAGGCGGGGCAAACCCTGCTGCTGGACGAGCCGACCTCCATGCTCGACCCCTTGCACCAGCACACCACGCTGCACGCCATCCGCACCTTCGCCGACCGCGGCGCGGCGGTGCTGGTGATCCTCCATGACCTGAACCTGGCGGCCCGCTACTGCGACCGCATTCTGCTGCTGCAGGACGGCCGGTCCTTCGCCCTGGACACCCCGGCCAAGGTCCTGCTGCCGGTGCCGCTCAAAGCGGTGTTTGGCCTGGAGGTGCTGGTGCAGCCACACCCGGAGCGCGGCCATCCGCTGATTATTGCCCGCTGATGAGGCGTTCCTAAGACCTTTCCCGGAATCGAGTAGCTGGCTTCCTTACTTGCTCCCGGCGTGAGACACGCCGCCCCAGGCTCTTTACCCTTTGTGCCGTTGACAGGTAGAGGCTGCACGGGCAGCGGGAGAGCTTATCGAATCAACAGGCAAAGAGCTGGCGCACCTTGCTATCGGTTTACTTGATCTGACTTCACTCAACGCCGCGGATAATGACGCACATATTGTCGAATTGTGCCGCCGCGCACTGACACCATTCGGCCCGGTGGCATCGGTGTGTGTCTACCCGCGCTTCGTCGCCCTGGCCCGGAAAACCCTGCGCCAACTCGATTGCCCCAGCGTGCGGCTGGTCACGGTGGCCAATTTCCCGTTCGGCGGCAGCCGTATCGCGCCGATCATCGCGGACATCGAGCAAGCCATCGCGGCGGGGGTGGATGAGGTCGACGTGGTCTACCCCTATCACGCGTTGATCGCTGCCGAGGCAGAGCCGGCCAAGGCCCTGCTGGGAGCCTGTCGCGCGGTGTGCGAGGGGCGGGTGCGGTTCAAGGTGATCCTGGAAACCGGCGTGCTGCGTGACCCGCAACTGATTCGCCGCGCGAGCCTCGACGCGATCGAGGCCGGCGCCGACTTCATCAAGACCAGCACCGGTAAAAGCCCGGTCAGCGCCACGGAGCAGGCGGTACGGATCATCCTGACGGCCATTGCCGAGAGCGAGGCGCCGGTGGGGATCAAGGTCTGCGGCGGCATCCGTACCCTGGACGATGTGCGCCTGTACGTGGACCTAGTGCACAGCCGTTTTGGCGATGAATGGCTCAATCCTGAGCGCTTGCGTATGGGCGCCATCGGCCTGTTGGACGAGTTGTCGGCGTGTCTGCAAGCCTGAGGCGCACTTTTGTGCAGGCAAAAAAAGACCCGGCGATGAGCCGGGTCAAATAACCGTGATTAGCCTGATGAGGAGATAAGCTGAGAGTCCGAACCACTGGCCTTCCAGATTATCGACTGATCTCGCGACCAGTTGCGCCAATCATAACGATTCTCATTCTTAAGTCAACGACTGTTTATCAAATTCTTTTCCGCGGGCCCTGGATTGGCCCGGAGCACCCGTAATACTGGGGTTTGGTGTTTTTTTCGGGCGGCTGTGGCGCAGTCTTTGTGCCTTAACTTTTGTGCCGGGCAGAAATCGCGTCCAGTTGCCGGTTCAAGGCCTCCTTGCGCTCGGCGGGAATGTCGTTCCAGTGCACGTCCATCAATGCGCCTTCAATGGCATAGAGCAACACTTTAGAAGCGCGAAAACCCCGGGTGCGTACGGCCCGGTAGGCATCCACTGCCCCCAGGCGCCGCAGGTCCGACGCGCTATGGATGCCCACGGCATGCAGCCACTGCGCCGACGTCTTGCCAAGGTTTTTCAGGTGTTGCAATTCATCATTCATCAAGCCTCCTTGCGACGGCCGAACGGTGCGTGGGCATGCCTGCAAGGAGTGTAGCGTTCAGTAGGAAAATCGTGATTCTTTGGTAGGTTTTGATTCAAAAGCGTCTAAGAAACTAGGAATGCAGGCTTAGGAAAGGCCCTAAGTGCCTGTAGGAGAAGTTTGAGGGCGAGCCGCTCTGCACAGCGAGCGCACTGCGCAAGGACCTAGCACGGGGGCAAAGCGTCGGGCTTGAGCGCTCGGCGCGGTCAGCGGGTGCGGTAGCGCAGGCGCGTGCCGAAATTGACCGACATCAGAATCTCATCGGCACTCAGCTCGGGCGGGAAGTAGGTGCCGGAGATTTGCGCGTGGGCCAGGCTGGCGCCCTCAAGCGACGAATGGCGCAGGTCCAGGCCACGCAGGTCGGCGGAACGGAAGTAGCTATCGGTGAAGTCGATGCCTTCGGCGTTCAGTTCCCGCAGGTCAAGGCCACGGAAGTCGCCTCCGCGCATGTCGATGGGGGTGTCTTTGGGCCGTTCGCGGTTGAAGCCTGAGATGTCGTCTTTGTGCAAGAGCGCAAAGAGCGGAGTATCGAGCAATTTGGGCTGGCTCATGAGGGCGTCACCTGTTGGATTTATGACGCCAGTATAGTGCCAGTATTTTGCAGCCGTGAAGCCATCCTTGGCTTCACGGCTGCAAAAAGGGCTTAGAGCCCTGGCAGACGCTGGCGAATGTGCGCCACCAACGCGTCGAGGGTGCCGCTTTCATTGGTTTCGACCCGCTTACTGCACAGCACTTCGGCAGGGCTGAGGGCGTCGCGGCTGGCCTGTTGGGCGGCGATCACGTCCAGGGTGGCATCGGAGGGGTCGTTGCGGTCGGCCTGGCGCCGGGCCAGCCAGCTCTCGATCACGGCTTGCGGCGCGTTGCAGTCCAGGATCAAAAACGGCGCCCCGGTGGCTTCGGCGACTTTGGCGGCGGCTTCACGCTGGTCGCGCTTGAGGTAGGTGGCGTCGATCACCACCGGGAAACCGGCGCGCAGGATGGTGTCGGCCAACTGGTGCAGGCGCCCGTAAGTGTCGGCACTGGCCTGGGCGCTGTAGATCCCGGCTTCGACGGTGTTGGCTTGCTGCTGTTCACCGAACAGGCGCTTGCGCTCCACATCCGAACGCAGGCGGATCGCCCCCAGCGCTTCGACCAGGCGCATGGCCACGTGGCTTTTGCCCACGGCCGAGACGCCGCTGGTGATGGCCAGGAAACGCGACGGGATGGTGCTGTAGCTTTCCGCCAGGTTGGCGTAGTTGCGGTACTGGCGCAGGGTAGTGGCCTTTTGCACCGGGGTGGCGTCGGCCGGCATGCTGAACAGGCTGACCTTGGCGCGCACCATGGCGCGGTAGGCTTTATAGAAGTTGAGCAGCTCCAGACCCTGGTAGTCGCCGGTCAGCTCCAGGTATTGGCTGACGAAGCGCCGCGCCAGGCTCTTGAGGCCGCGGTCCTCCAGGTCCATGGCCAGGAACGCGGTGTCGGCCCAGACGTCGGTGAAGCGGAAGGGTTCGTTGAACTCGATGCAGTCGAAAATCACCACGGCGCCGTCGATCAGCGTGGCGTTGCCCAGGTGGATGTCACCGTGGCATTCGCGGATAAAACCCTCGGCCTTGCGCTGGGCGAACAGCGGCTTGAGGCGCTCGAAGCTGGCTTGCGCCCAGGCTTGCAGGGCTTGAAGTTGCACCAGGTCGGCCTTGTCGCTGAGGAACGGCAGGATTTGCTCGAAGTTCTG
The DNA here is from genome assembly GCF_059862525.1 of Pseudomonas sp. MF08875. Classification (NCBI taxonomy): domain Bacteria; kingdom Pseudomonadati; phylum Pseudomonadota; class Gammaproteobacteria; order Pseudomonadales; family Pseudomonadaceae; genus Pseudomonas; species Pseudomonas sp. MF08875. The sequence continues at coordinate 10,655 of NZ_JCBCUW010000054.1, read as the reverse complement.
CAACACCGGTGCCATCACGCTGTCCGGGGTGCCGGCGTCGTGGGCGGCGGGCACTTGCGGGGAGTCGAGGTGGAAGCGGGCGATCTGGCGCGCCATGTCGTCGATGTGGCTGGCGGTCAGCTCGCTGTTGGCTTGCAGGGTGCTGAGCAATTGGCTCTGGGGGAATTGGCGCATTTTCAGCGCGTATTCGATGACCGGGCCGTCACCGCCCAGTTGCGGGGCTTCGGCGCTGCCGGTGATGGGCAGCACCTCTAGGTACAGGTCTTGGGTCAGGCGCTGGTTCAGGCGCAGTTCTTCGGCGCAGAAATGCGCGCGCGAGGCCAGGTCGGTGAAGTCCAGGAAACCAAAACTGACCGGTTTCTTCACTTTATAAGCGTAAGGGCCGGTGAGCAGTACCCAAGAGATGTGCGTCTCAATGACCTGGAAACCTTCTACGGTATGGGGGTAGAGGGCCGGGTTTTGCAGGGCGGCGATCAATGACTGGCTCACAGGCGATCCTTCTGAGTCGGGGAAAATTCAAGGGCGCCATTATGGCCGCATGCGGCGGTCGTGCAAACCTCGGACAGCGCCTGTTGACGATGAGTAAAGTGCGTATAATCCGCCGCCATGACTCGTACCCGATCCCCCCGTTCCCGTAAAAAAACCTCCTCTAGCGGCCTGCGCCCCTGGCTCGGCTGGGCGTTGAAGCTGGGCCTGGTAGGCCTTGTGATCGTCGCTGGCTTTGCGGTTTACCTCGATGCCGTGGTCCAAGAGAAGTTTTCCGGCAAGCGCTGGACCATCCCCGCCAAAGTGTATGCCCGCCCGTTGGAGCTGTTCGTCGGGCAAAAGCTGAGCAAGGACGATTTCCTTACCGAACTCGACGCCTTGGGCTATCGCCGCGAAAGTATCGCCAACGGCCCCGGCGCGGCCTCGGTCAACGGCAATACCGTTGAACTCAACACCCGTGGCTTCCAGTTCTATGAAGGCATGGAGCAGGCGCAACCGGTGCGTGTGCGCTTTTCTGGCGACTACGTAGCCGAGCTCTCTGGCGCCAAGGGCGCGAAAGTCGCGGTGGTGCGCCTGGAGCCGCTGCTGATCGGCGGCTTGTACCCGAAAAACCTGGAAGACCGCATCCTCATCAAAATCGACCAGGTGCCGCCGTTCCTTCTCGAGACCCTGGTCACGGTCGAAGACCGCGACTTCTACCAGCACTTTGGCGTATCGCCCAAGTCGATTGCGCGGGCGGTCTGGGTCAACACCTCGTCGGGCAAAATGCGCCAGGGCGGCAGTACCCTGACCCAGCAATTGGTCAAGAACTTCTACCTGACCAACGAGCGCAGCCTGTCGCGCAAACTGACCGAAGCGATGATGGCGTTGCTGCTGGAGTTGCATTACGACAAGCGCGAGATTCTCGAGGCGTACCTCAACGAGGTGTTCGTCGGCCAGGACGGCCAGCGCGCCGTGCACGGTTTCGGGCTGGCCAGCCAGTTCTTTTTCAGCCAGCCTCTGTCCGAGCTCAAGTTGCATCAGGTGGCGCTGCTGGTGGGCATGGTCAAGGGGCCGTCCTCCTATAACCCGCGCCGTTACCCCGAACGCGCCCTGGAGCGGCGCAACCTGGTGCTCGACCTGCTGGAGCAGCAGGGCGTCGCCAGCGCCGAGCAAGTGGCCGCCGCGAAGAAGATGCCCTTGGGTGTGACCAAGCGTGGCAGCCTGGCCGACAGTTCCTTCCCCGGGTTCCTTGACTTGGTCAAGCGCCAGTTGCGCGAAGACTACCGCGACGAAGACTTGACCGAAGAAGGGCTGCGTATCTTCACCAGTTTCGACCCGATCCTGCAGATGAAAGCCGAGGCCTCGGTCAACGACACGTTCAAACGCCTGGCCGGGCGTAAAGGCGCGGACGAGGTGGAAGCGGCGATGGTCGTCACCAACCCGGAAACCGGTGAAGTACAGGCCATGATCGGCAGCCGCCAGGCCAGTTTCGCCGGCTTCAACCGGGCCCTGGACGCGGTGCGGCCCATCGGCTCGCTGATTAAACCGGCGGTTTACCTGACCGCGCTGGAGAAACCGAGCCAGTACACCCTCACCAGTTGGCTCTCCGACGAAGCGTTCTCGGTCAAGGGCGCGGACGGCCAGGTGTGGAAGCCGCAGAACTACGACCGCCGCTCCCATGGCACCGTGTTCCTCTATCAAGGGCTGGCCCACTCCTACAACCTGTCCACGGCGCGCCTGGGCCTGGAAGTGGGCGTGCCCAATGTGCTCAAGACCCTCGCTCGCCTGGGCGTGACCCGGGAATTCCCGGCGTTCCCGTCGATGCTGCTGGGGGCCGGCGGCCTGAGCCCGATGGAAGTGGCCACCATGTACCAGACCCTGGCCAACGGCGGCTTCAACACGCCAATGCGGGGCATCCGCAGCGTACTGACCGCCGAGGGCGAACCGCTCAAGCGTTATCCATTCCAGATCCAGCAACGCTTTGACCCGGGTTCCATCTACCTGATCCAAAGCGCCATGCAACGGGTGATGCGCGAGGGCACGGGCAGCTCGGTCTACAACGTGCTGCCCAAGACCCTGGCGCTGGCCGGCAAGACCGGCACCAGTAACGATTCGCGGGACAGTTGGTTCGCCGGTTTCAGCCAGGACTTGCTGGCGGTGGTGTGGATGGGCCGTGATGACAACGGCAAGACGCCGTTTACCGGCGCTACAGGGGCATTGCAGGTGTGGAGCAGTTTCATGCGCAAGGCCGACCCATTGCCGCTGGACATGCCGCAGCCGGACAACATCGTTCTGGCGTGGGTCGATTCACGCACCGGGCAGGGCTCTGAAGCCAGTTGTCCGGGTGCGGTGCAGATGCCGTATATTCGCGGCAGCGAACCGCCTCCCGGCGCGGCCTGTGCGGGGGAAACCCCGGCATCCGGCGATTCGGTGATGGATTGGGTCAAGGGCTGGATGAATTGAGCGAGAGGGTTTGACGTGAACAAGTGGTGGATTGCGGCTATGACAGCACTGGCGATGGTCAGTGGCTGCGCCAACGTACAGCGCGGTTCGATTCCGGTAGTGGACTCCGGAACCGCTGTGTCCAATAACGAGCGGATTTCGGCCAATGGCGGTTTCCGCCAGACCACCGTGCAGCGCCCGGCTCAGGCCCAGGCCCAGGCGATTCCCCAGGACTCGGGCGTGGTGGTGATGATCCCCGGTGGCGGCGCAACCACTTCGGCGCCGATCAGCAGCGCACCTATTACGCCGGGGCCGATCACGCCTGGGCCGATCGACTCTGCGCCGATCCAAACGGCGCCGATCAATCCGACCTACAACATGCCATCGACGCCCAGCGGCATTCCGTCGGCCAACGCGGGCGGCCTCTCGGCCGACGAGCAATTGGATGGCCCGGTGCTGGCGCTGCTCACCACCGCGCAACAGCAACAGGCCGGCGGCGACCTCAATGGCGCGTCTTCCAGCCTGGAGCGGGCCCAGCGTGTTGCCCCACGTGAACCGCAAGTGCTCTATCGCCTGGCCCAGGTGCGCATGGCGCAAGGCGACGCGGCGCAAGCCGAGCAATTCGCCCGGCGTGGCTTGACCTTCGCCAACGGCCGCCCCGACCTGCAAGCCAGCCTCTGGGGCCTGATCGCCCAGGCGCGGGAGAAGCAGGGTGATCCTGCCGGCGCCGCGTTAGCCCGGCAGAAGGCCAAGGTGAATCTGTGATGGACGCGCGTTTGGGGCAAATCGCCGACCAACTGCTGCTGATCGAGCGTGAGCTGCGGGTCCAGGGCTGGTGGGATGAGGTAGCGCCTAGCGCCGAGGCCCTGGCCAGCGTCGAGCCGTTCAGTGTCGATACGCTGGAGTTCGAGCAGTGGCTGCAATGGATCTTCCTGCCACGGATGAAAGTCATTCTGGAGCAGGATCTGCCGCTGCCCAGCGCTTCCGGGATTCTGGAGATGGCTGAGATGGTCTTCGCCCAGCGCCCGGGGCGGGGCGCCCAGTTGCGCCGGTTGCTGGCGCAGTTCGATCAATTGATCGTCGGCGCGAAATAAGCGCAAGGCTGTCGCGTTTAGGGGCGGCCTCTCGCATTTTTCTACCGCTTGAGCGGGCTCAGGCGAGTTTTATCCCTCCGTCAATCACTTTTTTCTGCATTCTCATGCGCTTAGCTGCAAAAAAGCGCAATTATTGCTTGACTTGCAGAGGGCGAAACAGAAGAATCCAAAGTCCGCTGTAGAGGGACTGCCAGAAGCAGGCCCACTCGGCAGATCATGAGGCGCACATCCGCGCCGACCTGTTACACCCGCAACGCGTTACCTCGCGCTGGGTGGGAAAACCCCGCAACACTTGGGGAGCTCCCAATACTTGCTCAGTCAGTGCTGACGTAGTCGGCGACCACCGTCGCTCATGCTCTGCCGAGAAGTAAACCTATTAAGACCCGTCGGCTTTTTGTGGACGGTATTCTGGCGTTTTAGAGGTGAACAACGTGGAGCTTTTATCTGGTGGTGAGATGCTCGTGCGCTTTTTGCGCGACGAAGGCGTCAAGTACATCTACGGGTACCCGGGTGGTGCTCTTCTTCATGTCTACGATGCGCTGTTCAAGGAACCGGATGTCACTCACATCCTGGTTCGCCATGAGCAGGCCGCAACCCATATGGCTGACGGCTATGCCCGTGCCACCGGCAAGGCCGGTGTTGTATTGGTGACTTCCGGCCCTGGCGCGACCAACGCCATTACCGGTATTGCCACGGCCTACATGGACTCCATTCCGATGGTCATCATCTCTGGCCAGGTGCCCAGCACCATGGTCGGTACCGATGCGTTCCAGGAAACCGACATGATCGGTATCTCCCGGCCGATCGTGAAGCACAGCTTCATGATTAAGCACGCCTCGGAAATCCCGGAAATCATGAAGAAAGCCTTCTATCTGGCGCAATCCGGTCGTCCTGGCCCGGTCGTGGTCGACATTCCAAAAGACATGACCAACCCGGCCGAGAAGTTCGAATACATCTTCCCGAAAAAAGCCAAGCTGCGTTCCTACAGCCCCGCGGTCCGTGGCCACTCCGGCCAGATCCGCAAAGCGGCGGAAATGCTCCTGGCGGCCAAGCGTCCGGTGCTCTATGCCGGCGGTGGCGTGATCCTCGGCGGCGGCTCGGCGCCGTTGACCGAACTGGCGCAAATGCTCAACTTGCCGGTTACCAACACCCTGATGGGCCTGGGCGCCTACCCTGGCACCGATCGCCAGTTCATCGGCATGCTCGGCATGCACGGCAGCTACACCGCCAACCTGGCCATGCACCATGCCGACGTGATTCTCGCGGTTGGTGCGCGGTTCGATGACCGCGTCATCAACGGCCCGGCCAAGTTCTGCCCGAATGCCAAGATTATTCATATCGACATCGACCCGGCTTCGATCTCCAAGACCATCAAGGCAGACGTGCCTATCGTTGGCCCGGTCGAAAGCGTATTGACCGAGATGGTCGCCGCGCTCAAGGACATCGGCGAAACCCCGAACAAAGAAGCGGTGGCCAGTTGGTGGAAGCAGGTCGATGAATGGCGCGGCGACCGCGGCTTATTCCCTTACGACAAGGGCGACGGCAGCATCATCAAGCCTCAGACCGTGATCGAAACCCTGTGCGAAGTGACCAAGGGCGACGCCTTTGTGACCTCCGACGTGGGCCAGCACCAGATGTTTGCGGCGCAGTACTACAAGTTCAACAAGCCCAACCGCTGGATCAACTCCGGTGGCCTGGGCACCATGGGCTTCGGTTTTCCGGCGGCCATGGGCGTGAAGCTGAGCTTCCCGGACGCCGACGTCGCGTGCGTCACCGGTGAAGGCAGCATCCAGATGAACATCCAGGAGCTGTCCACATGCCTGCAGTACGGCTTGCCGGTGAAAATCGTCAGCCTGAACAACGGCGTATTGGGAATGGTGCGCCAGTGGCAGGATATGAGCTACGGCAGCCGCCACTCCCACTCGTACATGGAATCGCTGCCTGACTTCGTCAAACTGGTTGAAGCCTATGGTCATGTGGGCATCCGCATCACTGACCTCAAGGACTTGAAGCCGAAGATGGAAGAAGCCTTCGCCATGAAGGATCGCCTGGTGTTCCTCGACATTCAGGTCGATACCAGCGAGCACGTCTATCCGATGCAGATCAAAGACGGCTCCATGCGCGATATGTGGCTGAGCAAGACGGAGCGTACTTAATCATGCGGCACATAATCTCCTTGCTTCTGGAAAACGAACCGGGCGCCTTGTCTCGTGTAGTGGGCCTGTTTTCGCAACGCAACTACAACATCGAAAGCCTGACCGTGGCGCCGACCGAGGACCCGACCCTGTCGCGTCTGACGTTGACCACCGTGGGGCACGATGAAGTAATCGAGCAGATCACCAAGAACCTCAACAAGCTGATCGAAGTGGTTAAATTGGTCGATCTGTCGGAAAGCGCGCACATCGAGCGCGAGTTGATGCTGGTCAAGATCAAGGCCACCGGCGCCCAGCGCGCCGAGATCAAGCGCACCACCGATATTTATCGTGGGCAGATCGTCGACGTCAGTGCGAGCGTGTATACCGTTCAACTGACCGGAACCAGCGATAAGCTCGACAGTTTCATTCAGTCAATCGGCACTGCTGCGATTCTGGAGACCGTCCGTAGTGGCGTGACCGGGATTGCCCGTGGCGACAAAGTGCTGAGCATCTAAACAACAATTAGCGAATGGCCTGAACGGCCTGGATATAAAGGGGAAATTCATGAAAGTTTTCTACGATAAAGACTGCGACCTGTCGATCATCCAGGGCAAGAAAGTTGCCATCATCGGTTACGGCTCCCAGGGCCATGCTCAAGCGTGCAACCTGAAAGATTCCGGCGTTGACGTGACTGTTGGCCTGCGTAAAGGCTCGGCCACTGTTGCCAAGGCTGAAGCCCATGGCCTGAAAGTGACTGACGTTGCTTCCGCCGTCGCCGCTGCAGACCTGGTCATGATCCTGACCCCGGACGAGTTCCAGTCCTCGCTGTACAAGAACGAAATCGAACCGAACATCAAGAAAGGCGCCACCCTGGCCTTCTCCCACGGCTTCGCGATCCACTACAACCAGGTTGTGCCACGTGCCGACCTCGACGTCATCATGATCGCGCCCAAAGCACCGGGCCACACCGTGCGCTCCGAGTTCGTCAAGGGCGGCGGTATCCCTGACCTGATCGCGATCTACCAGGACGCCTCGGGCAACGCCAAGAACGTTGCTCTGTCCTATGCGGCAGGCGTGGGTGGCGGTCGTACCGGCATCATCGAAACCACCTTCAAGGACGAAACCGAAACCGACCTGTTCGGCGAGCAAGCCGTTCTGTGCGGCGGTACCGTTGAACTGGTCAAGGCTGGTTTTGAAACCCTGGTTGAAGCGGGCTACGCGCCGGAAATGGCCTACTTTGAGTGCCTGCACGAACTGAAGCTGATCGTTGACCTCATGTACGAAGGCGGCATCGCCAACATGAACTACTCGATCTCCAACAACGCGGAGTACGGCGAGTACGTGACCGGCCCGGAAGTCATCAACGCCGAATCCCGCCAGGCCATGCGCAACGCCCTGAAGCGCATTCAGGACGGCGAGTACGCCAAGATGTTCATCAGCGAAGGTGCTACCGGCTACCCTTCGATGACCGCCAAGCGTCGTAACAACGCCGCCCACGGCATTGAAATCATCGGCGAGCAACTGCGCTCCATGATGCCGTGGATCGGCGCCAACAAGATCGTCGACAAAGCCAAGAACTAAGTCGTCAACTTGTACGGAAAACGCGGCCTAGGCCGCGTTTTTTCGTTTGGCGGGCGGCATCTGGTATAAAGCTGCATCGTTTGCTGGCGAACCGTTGCCGCAAACACCTGTCGAAATTCTCCACACCGTTGCAAGGTATTGTCCATGAGCGAACGTCCCGAAGAGCCACACCAGGCCTCTGACGCCGAAAGCCTGCTACCCATCGATGAGCATGTCGAAGAAGGGCATGACGCTGAAGGCCGTAAAGTCCGGCATCGTGGCATCTATCTTTTGCCCAACCTCTTCACCACCGCGAACCTGTTCGCCGGTTTCTACTCCATCATCAATTCCATGAGCGCCCAAAGTGCCCTGAGCGCTGGGGATGTCAAAGCGGCGGGCAACTATTTTGCCTTCGCCGCAATCGCGATCTTCGTGGCCATGGTGCTCGACGGCCTGGACGGTCGCGTTGCCCGTATGACTAATACCCAGAGTGCCTTTGGCGCTGAGTACGATTCGCTGTCCGACATGGTCGCCTTCGGCGTTGCGCCTGCGTTGCTGGCATTTGGCTGGGCGCTGGGCGACATGGGCAAGGTTGGCTGGATGGTCGCCTTCATCTATGTGGCCGGTGCGGCGTTGCGCCTTGCGCGCTTCAATACCCAGGTGGGGACTGCCGACAAACGCTATTTCATCGGTCTTGCCAGCCCGGCGGCGGCAGGTGTGGTGGCTGGTATTGTCTGGGCGTTCAGTGACTACGGGATCCAGGGCTCGAAAATGTCGTTCCTGGTGGCGCTGATGGTAGCGGCGGCGGGCATGCTGATGGTCAGCAATATCAAGTACAACAGCTTCAAGGAGCTTGATCTCAAGGGGCGAGTGCCCTTTGTTGCGATTCTGGCCGTGGTATTGGTGTTTGCCGTGGTCTTCACCGATCCGCCGCGTACCCTGCTGCTGGTATTCCTCGTCTATGCGGCTTCCGGGCCGGTCCAGCACCTCTTGCGCCTGCGTCGTCACAAAAACGCCGAGTGATGTAATTTCCACCATACTCCGCAGTCTATGGGTGAATCAGTTCGCCAATGCTGCGGAGTTTCCATGTTAATCAAGTCCACCAAGTCATCCGATTGCCACGAATCGGATGTCACGCCAGAGTCCCTCTACCTTTCTCGCCGCAGCCTGCTCTGTGGTGCGGTTACAGGCTTGGCTGCCAGCACCCTGCCGAGCTGGGCCAGTGCCCAGGAGCCTTCCCGGTATGCGGATGTCGAACCGGGTAGAGCGCCGACTTGGTTTGCCGAGAAACTCTCTCACGCCCAGTGGCAAGCGGTTAACGTCAAGGATGAAGCGATCACGCCATTCAAGGACGCCACCCATTACAACAACTTCTACGAGTTCGGTACCGATAAGGGCGACCCCGCCGCCAACGCCGGTGCGCTTAAAACCGAGCCATGGAGTGTGGTGATCGATGGGGAGGTCGCCAAGCCTGGGCGATATGCGCTCGAAGACTTCATGAAGCCCTATCAGTTGGAAGAGCGCATCTATCGTCTGCGTTGCGTCGAGGCTTGGTCGATGGTCATTCCGTGGCTGGGTTTCCCGATTTCGGCACTGCTTAAGCAGGTCGAACCTACTTCCAAGGCGCGATTCATTCGTTTCGAAACCCTGCAGGACCCTAAGGTAATGCCTGGGCAGCGTTCAGGTTTTGCTCTGATCGATTGGCCTTACGTTGAAGGCTTGAGGCTGGACGAAGCCATGAACCCGCTCGCTATCCTCGCCGTCGGGATGTATGGGCGCGAGCTCCCGAATCAGAATGGTGCGCCCTTGCGATTGGTGGTGCCCTGGAAGTACGGCTTCAAGAGTATCAAGTCCATTGTGCGAATCAGCCTCGTCAGCGAGCAGCCAAAGACTACCTGGCAAAGCATCGCAGCGGATGAGTACGGTTTCTATGCCAACGTGAATCCTACCGTCGACCACCCGCGTTGGACCCAGGCCCGCGAGCGTCGCCTCCCAAGCGGACTATTCAGTCCCAACGTGCGTGAAACCCGGATGTTCAATGGCTACTCGGAAGAGGTCGCTTCTTTATATACAGGCTTGGATCTGCGGAAGAATTACTGATGCGTTATCTGTACTGGCGTCTTAGTGTCTTTACTGCAGCATTGGCCTGGCCATTGCTTTGGGTGTATCAGGCTTGGGCTTTTGCGCTGGGGCCGGACCCGGGGAAGGTGTTGGTGGATCGCCTGGGGTTGGGGACGCTGATTCTTCTATTAGTAACCCTGAGCATGACCCCTCTGCAAAAACTGACAGGCTGGCCAGGATGGGTCGTCGTACGCCGTCAATTGGGGTTATGGTGCTTTGCTTATGTCGTGTTGCACTTGAGTGCTTACCTGGTATTCGTTTTAGGACTGGACTTGTCCCAGTTGGGTGTGGAGTTACGCAAGCGTCCCTATATCATCGTCGGTGCATTGGGGTTCTTTTGCCTGTTGATGTTGGCAGTGACTTCCAACCGTTACAGTCAGCGGCGGCTGGGCGTTCGTTGGAAAAAACTACATCGGCTGGTCTACGTAATTCTTGGGCTTGGCTTGTTGCATATGCTCTGGATCGTTCGGGCAGACCTTAAGGAGTGGGCTATCTATGCCGCGGTAGGGGGTGTTCTCATGCTGTTGCGCATCCCGCCCATAGCTCGGCGAATCCCGCGACTGATTAACAAGCGTGCGCTCTCTGTAACAAAAGCGTAATTAGTTCTTGACGTCAGGTTCCATGCGCCTATAATTCGCCCCACTTCCGGCGCAGTCGAAACGGAAAACTCCTTGGTAAACAAAGAGTTATGCAGGTTTCGACAGCGCGGAGCTTCAGGTCATCGAAGCCCGAAAGGAGTTGAAAAAGAGGTGTTGACAGCAGCGAGTAACGCTGTAGAATTCGCCTCCCGCTAACGAGTGATCGTCAGCGCAAGTGGTTGAAGTTGTTAAAGATT
>NZ_JCBCUW010000053.1:0-35944 GCF_059862525.1 Pseudomonas sp. MF08875 | reverse complement strand
GAGTCAGCTGCCGGTAATGCGTAGTCATCTGCGCTTGAATCCTTCGGTGTGAGAGCCTGGATTCTACCGGTGGCTGGCTCTCTGCCTCTCGTTTCAAGCGTTGCGCTTATTCTATGAATTCAGGCAAGAAAATCCAAATTTTTGGCAGAGTTTAAAGGGAGGAACTTTTTTAAGCGGGCAATTTGAGCGCAAGACCGCATCGGGAGAGACCATCTATCTTGAGGCCACCTACAACCCCGTCATTGATGAAGCCGGCCAGGTTGTGAAAGTGTTAAAATTTGCCACCGACGTCAGCTCGCAGAAGCATAAGGCTGATGAAATCCGTCAGGCCGCAGAGCTTTCCTTCACCACCGCCGAGGAGACATCTCAAATTTCCGTGCGGGGCATGGAGTCCCTTGCTAGTTCAATTGAACTATCTCAGGGTACATTTAATTTAATAAACGGTGCGGTTATTTCGATTACACAGCTAAATGCTCAGGCTAAAGATATCGAGAAAATTGTTACCATCATCCAAGGCGTGGCAGAACAAACTAACTTACTAGCACTTAACGCCGCAATTGAAGCTGCCCGAGCGGGTGAAATGGGCCGAGGCTTTGCTGTAGTAGCCGACGAGGTTCGTCAGTTGGCAGCTCGAACTAGCAGTGCCACCGTGGAAATCCAGAATGTGGTAACTGCTAACGGAAAGCTTACTCAGCAACTGAATATAGATATGAACAGCATCGCTAGAAGCGCCGAAGAAAACAACGATCAGATCGCAACTGTAACAACTATTATGCGTGAAATCAGTGACGGTGCAGACCATGTTGCCCGTACCGTATCGACGTTGTTCAAAGACAATAGCTAGTGTCCAGTTTTAGGCAAAATCAGGATCGGAACTTCGAGCCGCAGCGCTACAGAGCCAGAAGCCCAAACTTGGTGACGGCCATCGTGCTATGGAACACGATGTATCTGGAGTGCATCACTTGGGGCTGGTCGAGGCTGGCAAGTCGGTGGGCGGCGAGCTGCTGCAATACCTATTGCCGCTGGGCTGGGAGCACATCAACCTGACTGGCGATTACGTCTGGCGGCAGAGCCGCAGGCTGGAGATCGGGAAGTTCAGGCCGCTACGATTGCCCGGAAAACCTTAGCGTACGATTTTTTCCGAATTCTGCGGGCTCCCCTATCACCAGCTACGCTCGACCATCGCCCAAGTCGGTGGGAAGAAGGAATTGACCGGCCGCACCGACATCGAAATCGAGATCAGCAACCAGTGCGCCAGGCTGATCGGCAACGCGATCATCTTCTACAACTCGGCGATCCTGTCCCTGCTGCTGACGAAGTACGAGGCAGCTGGCAATGCCAAGGCGCTGGCGTTGATCACGCAGATGTCGCCAGCGGCCTGGCGGCACATCCTGCTGAACGGGCATTACACCTTCCAGACTGACGGCAAGTTCATCGACCTGGATGCGCTCGTGGCGGGACTGGAGCTGGGCTGACGGAAATTTCTGGGATTCCGGCGTACAACCCCAGATTTGGTTTCGAGAGTGCCCAAAGCTTGAGATAGCCGTCGTGAGTGATATTCGCAGCCTCGTTTTGGATGTCGCACATTTGCAACCAAAGCTGCCTGGCTCCCTCTACGATGCTTCCGGCGGCGCGCTTCATTCGCTCCGTTTTGAGCTTGTTGACGGGGCAGTGACATAGCTCGATGTCGTCATCCGCGCTGGCCAAATAATTGTTCAGCGTCTCTTGCACGCTGCGCACCAATTCCCAGTTCTGTGAGCCGATAATTCTTGCGATGTCGGTCAGGCGCAGGTTGCTCGTGAGCTTGTGTCTGTACTTCGATCCGATCGACGCATAAGCCAAGCCGTGGGCTGTTTTGCACGTCACGTTCGGCGGAAACTTTTGCTTGGCAGCAATCTCGACGCTTTTGTTGTAGCAGAGGTAGAGCAGACGGCATTGAGGCCGAGCCTTGGCATAGCCAACAAGCGTGGTGGTCTTCCCTGTTCCAGCAAAAGCCACCAGCTTGACGATACGGGCCAACGAGTTAATCGCTGGCCCCTGTTCGTGGGTGAAGTTCATCCCTTGGATCTCCGTTCTGATATGCCTCCATGGTTGCATAGCCACGCACAAACCCAAGCGGGGGCTGCTAGCTCTGCCCTCTAAAGGATTTGGGTATTCCTGGAGAGGTGGCAATGTCTTCTCACACCCGGAATCAGAGCAGCAACCATGACTTACAACGAGACCCTTGCTTCCTATCAGCGCCTTCTTGAAGCCAATCCAGGGAAAGCATTGCAAATCGGCGACGATTGCTACGCGGTGCTGATCAACGGAACCTTGAGTGGGGCATACGCCACCCTGGATGGGGCTGTTGATCTTGGGACAATCTTCCACTTTGATCGAGAAGCTTGGGATGCCGAATGCGAGTGTTGGGACGGCGATGTTTCTGGCATGCAAACAGCATTTTGCGTAGCCACTCCCTCCCTTGTTGAACTTCCGCCACCACCCGCGGGGAATGGCACGCCCAACCAAGGGAAAAAAGAATGCTAGGGTTCGCCGCCAATCCGATGCCGAACAAAGCCAGGGGAATTCCGTTTGGGATTTACGGGACTGCTGGCAGGATGAATGCAGATCAAGGGAGCCGTAGCTTATGACAGCCATCCAACTTTTCCAGCAGCGCCAATCGGAGCCGGTATGCACCGATCTGATTCAGATGATTCGTGACGGCATGATTCGCCGGCTCAAGCGATTTGTTGTAGAACCTTACGATGACGGCATCACCTGGGGGATTCAGACAGTCGCCATAGCAACACCTGATGCTGATGACGGCGACCAGTTTCCGGTTGTGATTGTCGACCTCCACGAAGACGACCAGGCTGCAATGTCGTTTGCCCTGAGCGTCTTCGACGCGCTCAAAAATGCAGGCCGAGCATCAGGCGAGGATGTATGCCAATGGCGGCGAAGCCTCTTCACGCTTGTACCTAATTACTGAGCGCTGCGCGCCCCAGACCGGGCCAAGAAAAACCCGCCATTAAGGCGGGTTTTTTGTGGAAGTGGCACCAAAAGGACGGCAAATGACGATTCGAATACCTAAGCGGAAAAAACCGGCACCGGCGACACTGCTCACAAAGGCACAAACGGTCGTCAGATGACGACGCAAGCTAATCTGGTTGCTCTCCTTCCTCTGCCGAAACAGCGAACAGCAGACCGGCTTCTTGTGCTTCAGCCAACTCACCCAAAGGCTTCGTGATCAGCCATTCGCTTTCTTCGGCAGGGTCATACTCAGGAAGCGGGGGAAGATCTTCAGGGTCAAGTTCCAGATTAAGCGGGAGCTGTGCGAGGTCACAGAAGGTGAACTTGATTGCGATCACCTTCCGCCCTTCCCTCCTCAACTCGTAGCTGACATCCAGATTGCTCTTAGTCTTCAGCTCCTCAACTGCCGGATCTATGACTCTCTGGCGAAGGTTGTTGAATCGTTGATAGGCATCCGACAAGCCAAGGGCGACCCGCAAGGCTTCAACCTCGATGTAGGCCCATCCAGTCTTCCGAAACTGCATCAGCATCTCGAATAGCCGGAACGAATGGCTTGAGTCCAGGCAGGCAACGCGCCGTAGATCATAGCTGGTCACTTTGCTGTACAGCATCGTGAGATAGGGCATGACATGGATGGTGAACGACAATTCAACGCGACCTTCACCATCCAGATATTTGGCCCGATCAACCCACCGCTTTCGCTCCATTCCAGACCCGTCAAAGGTCTTGATATCGCGCTCGTATAGCTCATCAGCTGCCACTTTCATCTGCTCATAGGCATGCCTGAGCTGGACGCCGTAGATATCCGAATAGTCCACGGCCGACACTGACACCTTTTTCGGCATGGGCCTTCTTGGATCGAGCTTGCTAATAGCCGCGAGGATCAATCGCTGCTCGTTGAGAGTCAGCCGGTACGATGCGGTAATCAGCGTATTGGATTTCGTGACCCGGAGCGGCTTAGGTTCCGGCTTGGTAGGTTTGGGTAAATTGGACATAACTGGCCCTACGATTAGTAACGAAACCCTACAGAGAGTTTCCCCTGTAGTCGATACCCAGGAATTTTTTAATCCCTCGCCCCCAGTAACCACGGGCCCCGCAGATCACCGCCTGTTCACTTGGCTCGGCATCGCATGAATCTGTAGTCGATAGATAGCAGCCGTAATTTGTAGTCGATAGGCTTCCGTCCACCCCGTACAACAGCCGGAATCTGTAGTCGATGGTGCGCGGCACCTTCGATCCGCAGCCGTAATCTGTAGTCGATAGCAAAGAATTGGGTGGCACTGCTACGGGCAATGGCCGTCCAGGCATAGCCGTAATCTGTAGTCGTATCGAGCAAATGGCTGCTATAGCAGCCGTAATCTGTAGTCGATAGGCTTAGGCGAGGACAGAAAAGACTATTTATTGGCGATTCCAAGCAGAAGTGGGGCAAAACATCAAGAAACGTCAAAGAAACGTCGAATAATTATAAATATCATTTAAAAACAACGACTTACAGAGTTTTTGCCGTAGGCAAAGGCCAAGCTGGCAAATTCAGAGCACAAAATGGCTTGAAATCGAGCCATAAAAACTCAAACTCGTGCTACGTGCACAACCCAACAGCCGGAATCTGTAGTCGTTAGACGCAGCCCAGGCCCTTCATCTGGCCTGTGGATAACGGCCGGAATCTGTAGTCGTCACAGCCGGAATCTGTAGTCGCATCAGCCGTAATCCATAGTCGCAAAGCCGGAATCTGTAGTCGCAATGCCGTAATTTGTAGTCGATAGTCCTCTGGAGGCCCCGTGGCACAAGGGCTCCAGCCTTCTAAAAACAAGAGAACAACAAGAGAAAAACAATTAAAAGGCTTTTAAAACTGGAAAGCTGATTTTTCTGAAGGTTGAGAAGCAAAGGCCAAATCCAAAGCCAAAAGCAGACTCAGAATCCGAGGGCCGTTTTTCCGACGACAATTCGGTTCGAAAGCAGCACACCCACCAGGTCGGCGAGGAGAAAATGATCCCAACCGAACACGACCTGGAGGAACCCAATGAATACTGCCGCTTTCGCGGGCGTCGCAGCTTATCTGCTCAGCATGGCTGCTATAGCGCCGGAGCCGGTAAGCCTAGCTGTAGGCGTTACGACGATCGTAGACGTCCAGCAGCACTACACCATCATCGACAAGATTGGTACTTCCTACACCGGCGGGCCGGTACTTAACCTTTCAGAGTGGGAGGTCAACCTCGAGGGTGTCACTGACATTCAGCTGGCGTTCAACGCTGAAGGGGTCCTGGATGTCGCTACGGTAAAAGCTGACAAGCTCCACTTGGAGGAGGTGCTGAATGGCTTGAGGAGCCAGCTGCAAATCAGCACTGATGAATCCAGCCTTGGCTTTGAGAACGTGACTTTCTTGTCTGGCTCAACCGAGGTGGTTGTCGAATCGCATCCCCTGGACACCCAATTCACTGTCAATTACATCAGCGCCGACTTCAAACGCGCACGTACCCAAGCTCAAAAACAGTACGCCTAACCAAATCACAGAACAGCCCTCCTCTTTCCACACAAAAACCAGTTCGCTTCAAACCATAAAAAACAGCAATAAACCCGAACTGATCGGCAGGATACCTAGTCATCAGTTCGGGATAAGCAGCGGAAAAAAGGCCCGTACCATGATTTAGCCTTGAAAATATGGCGTTACGTATTATCATCCCCCTGTATTCAGCAAATGCAGGGATTGTCATGCAGCAGTCAAGCGAGCAGTTTGAAGAAGAAACGGTCAACTACACCGACTTCGACGCCCTCCTCTATCCCCCCCAGTTCGCGGCCGACTGCTTCGGCCTTACCACCCGTCGCCTCAAAGATATTGAAGACGAAAACGGCATCGAGATTCGCCGGGTTCCGCGAGGAACTGTCACCTCAAGGGCTTATACGCTTCGCGATATTTTTGACATCGCTGCGCTTCGCCGAGCGAAAGGCTACGCAAAGGGACTGCCTCGGCAGATTGTTATCTCAACGTTCGTGCAGAAAGGCGGTACCGGGAAGACGACAACCTCAGTCAACTTTGCTGTATTCCTTCAGCTTGCAGGTCTGAGGGTGCTTTGCGTTGATAACGATCCTCAGGGCGATTCGTCCAGCGTGTTTGGCTACGATCCAGATCTCGCACTATCAGATCTCGAGGCGATGGGAATACCAGCCGATCGCTATGTCGCCGGCCATTTTGGCAGCCTCCTGAGTCCCGATCTCCGGGTGAGATGCTTTGATCCGATGACTTTCGAGGAAGTCGTCAAGAAGCCATTCGGTGAGAACGGGCCACACCTGATTCCTGCCGATGCATATCTGGAAGATCTGGCCGTGGCACTCGATGCCGAAAACAATATGGACTTCTGGTATGCAGGGTGGCTTGAGCGGGCGCGTAGCGGAGAAATCCCAGGTGTCGATATCTCCTCTTATGATGTGATTCTGTTCGACAATGCGCCTACCGCCTCCAGGCTCACCAAGAACTCCATTGTTGCCAGCGACTTTGTGCTCTGCCCTGTACGGATGGATAAGTTTTCATTCAGGGCGCTGATGCGGCTAAACGACTGGATGGTTCGATTTGCGAAAGCATATCGCCGCTCTCCAGGAGTGCTCGCTATCCCTACGATGTTCATCCGCAACCGCAAACGCATCCTCAACAACCTGGTCGTCCTGAACGATCTTTTCCCTGGTCGGGTATCTGAAGAAAAACTCTATTACTCCGAGGATTACGGTAAAGCGCTTGATCAAGGCGTTCCCCTGCTGGTCTGGAAAGGTGCCTCTTCCAAGACTATTGACTCGATGCGCAGTGTTTTCGGTGAGGCGTTGAAACGAATACGCGATCTGGCCGCTCAGTGATTTGAGGTGGTGCTCGGAGCACCAGAGCCGTTAGATTTGAGTGGTGCTCGGAGCACCACTCAGCGAATTCAGAAAATGGTGGTGCTCGGAGCACCACTTATAACTTGAGAATATGAGTGGTGCTCGGAGCACCACCACTAGGTTTCGGAGGAAGTATGGCCAAGTCGGAGGATTACCCAGGTCAAAAAAAGACCCCCCCTCTTTGGGTCACCGGGGTTCGCCCGCCAGCGGAAATTGCTGAGCCGAATCTCAGGGTTTCCGTTGCAGACATGCTCGCAGCGCAACGGGCGGAACAGGAGGACAGCGCTCCAGTTCCAACCCCGGTTGCAGCTCCAACGCCAGGCCATAACGATGAATCTCTTGCCGCAAGTGACAGCGGCGTCCTCGCTGAAGTAAAGGTCGAGTCGATTCGGGTATCTCCCTTTCAGCCTCGCCTGACCTTCAGCGAGGCTGCTATTGAGGATCTGGCGAACTCAATCGCCTCTGTTGGGCTGGTAAAGCCGTTGACGGTTCGTCCTATAGGGGAAGGAGCGTATGAGCTGATCGGCGGCGAGCGTCGTTGGCGTGCTCACAAGCTGCTGGGCAGAGAAACCGTCACCGCCTATGTTCGCTCCGTTACGGATGCAATGGCGAAGATCCTGGCCTTGACCGACAACGAGGGACAGGAAGCTCTAACCGAGTATGAGCGCGGTCGTTCCTATGCCGCGATTATGCGAGCTCGGGAAGAAAGTTCGATTCGTGCTCTGGCGCGCAGAGTAGGGGTCAACCATTCGATAGTTAGCAGATGCCTTCTCCTAATGGATCTGCCAGAGGAGGTTCGAGCGATACTCGACACGAATCCAGGGCTTATCGGTGGGAAATGGGCAAAAGACTTCATTGAATTCAGTCGTACCGAGCCGGCGTTGCTTCTGCAAGCAGTTACCTCTATGCGCGATCATCAATGGACGCAGGAACATGCTCTGCGGTGGTTAGCGAAGGAGGTTGCCTCGCGTGATCAGCAGAAAACGCCGAGCAAGTTCACCGACAAAGAGATCAGTGGGATAGGCAAGGTTCGTGTAGATGGGAAAAAGGTCGAGCTTCGATGCGAGAAAACTGTCGACGCGAAGCGGCTGGCTGAACAATTTGAGGCCTTTTTGAAGACCATAGATCGCTCCCTGATCACAAGCGAATGATTATCAATTATATTGTAATGAATGATTTCAGACGCGAAACTGGTTAGAAAACGTGAACACGAAGGCGAAGTGCCATGACAGAATATGGTTTTTCAGACTTCGAGATAGGGATATATGGCAACCGCAGTCGCGCAACCAGAACTCAGAGTGGTGCAACCGCAGACACGATTCACCGCTCTCGCACAGCTGCCAAAGATTGAGCCTGAGCATTTGCTCGGCCTAAGCCGTATCGAGCTGTTTTCAGTGATTTCAGAGCACTGGCTGAAGTGTTCAGCCCCCGCGCGGATTCACATGTTGAGCAGCGAAGATCGGTTCATCCGCGGCGAGGCGCGGGCTCAAAACAAAGCATTAAGCGTCACGCAAATTTGCGCAGACCAAGCGCCAGGGGTTATCTATGAGCAATTCAACCAAACACCGTATCTCGCTGGCGTATGAGCACGAAGGTGAGGTGCGGCAGGCTTCAGCTGAGTTGAACCTAACGAAGGCGAGCATCATCTTCAGCGGGCTCCCGAGCATAAAATTCCAGGTCTCTCTAAGCGATCCTGAGCAGGTCATATTGCAGTTGCCCACTGACCGCAAAGGAAAAAAGCCAACGGTGTCTTGCGACATCTCCTCGATTCCTGAGCTGGAAGCGGCGATGGGGGAGGTGCGCAGGCAAGGCTGGCTAAGGCCGAAGGTGTCAGTGAGTGAGTGTGAATGAACTGAGGCCGATGCCATGCTCTGATGTCGAGGCGCTTGAAATCGATATCCAGGAAGCTCACAAGCGCATCCCTTTGCACGAATCGCAATTGACCGCCCAGCTCATTCGCTACTCTGGTTGCTTGAGTACGCACGGAGAGTAGGCCGAGAGCCGCAGGCCTAGCACAGAAGCTCCAAGGGAGGCTGTCCACGCGCTGTCCCAGGCTCCGGACGGGAAATGATCTACATAGATCTCCGCGATAACCTATGCTTCAACCTCAGCCAGCCCACTTTCCTTCTGTAGGAAGGGATCGAGCTTACGGCGGTCAAAAAACTCAAAAAGCATCAAATTAATGAAACTTATCACGCCTTAAATGGTCAGTGATGGCCTAATGTTTGCTGTAGACATGGCCCTAGCTTATGCTGTGCTATGAGACAACTTTTTTATAGGTGTTGCCGTTCTGCAACCAGTTTACGAGCTGAAAAGATGACGAACTTTTGACGCCGTTTTTTGTGTGGTGGTGCAGAACTGTATATTTATACACTGATTAGCATGCAGCCTTTGCCTTGACAGAAAATACCGAGATTCAGCCATGATCACAAAGATGCCGCCTCATGTAGTCAGAAGCTTTCCCTACTGGGAGACGCCACCGGAGCCGGGCCAGGATTTACATGAATTGAAATGGGGTGTCATGGAAGTCCTTTCAGACAAGTCGCTTAGATTCGTTGACACAAAACCAGATCAAGAAGCTCTCGAGGAATTAATAAGCCAACTTCAAGAGAAGATTTAATATTGATTTAGATTTATTGTCCTGGGCTTCTATAGATCACAACCCCTGCTTAAACGGCAGGGTTTTTTTTGCGTGAATATCGACGACAGGTCAGCAAAATGATCGCAAATTCAGACGCAAAAACGACCTGAAAAAGCGTCATTTATGTATGTATTCGACTTATCGTTCCTAGATGAACATGGAACGAGAAGCTGCTTATGCAAAGCTATGATTTGGAGTTTCACGATTACGCTCAGCTATTTCCGCTAATCATTGGTGATGACTACGAAGCCCTGCTTGAAGATATCGATACCAACGGACAGCGTGCCCCGATCGTTCTCCATGAAGGAAAGATCCTTGACGGGCGCAACCGATACCGCGTTTGCAAGGATCTGCTGATCGAACCCCAAACAGAGGAATACACAGGAGATGATGCCCTGGGTTATGTCCTCTCTCTGAACCTCTATCGACGGCAGCTCACCGTGGCACAACGGGCTTTGATCGCTGCCGAGCTGTCCTCACTGCGCGGGAGTAGCGCTATCACTGTTGACCTGGAGAAGGCCGCCGGGCAGGAGCTGGAAGCCGCCAAAATGGCTATTGAGGAGGCAGCCAAAGTCCTGGGTATCAGTCCGCGCTCTGTGTCTTCTGCGTGCAAGGTTGTGCGGGACGGTGCCCAAGAGCTGCTGGATGCTGTCAAGTCCGGCGAAGTGAGCGTATCCGCAGCTGAACAGGTGGCTAAGCTGGGGAAAGAAGCACAGCAAGAGTTGTGTAGCCGTGGGCCTAAGGCTATTCGTAAGGCCGCGAAGGACATGAGGGAGGAGGGCAGATCGAAACCTGCATTGACCAATAAGCCACTTCCGCCCTCAGAAAAAAACGGTTCCCTGCCTCCGCCAGTGCCGCTTGACGATGATGAAGATGCTGATTCAGCACAGGATGCGCCGGCTAACCAAATAGCCGCGATTGAGCAAGAGTCGGACGTTTTCTATACCTCGGAGAGAAAGCCAGCGGCTCAGCTACTGTTCGAAATGGCTGATGCCGGAATGCAATTTGGTCGAGAAGCTGAGGGCGTTGCCGACGACATCATGAATGAGGTTGAAGAAGGCCTCGATCTTCAGTTCCTTGCCTTTGTTGTGGATGTAGCAAAGAGGCTGGAGAATCGGGTGAAGGCAAAAATGCAGGCCCGATATGCTGAGGAGACGTGAGGGTTGGGATTTTCTGGAAGGGTGATTTCATAGGTTAAAGCCCGAACAGAAAAAGAGTACCCCACATGCAAACACCTCAGGACGACACCGTAATGGATTTTGGCCCGAACCTCTTCGGTGGCGAGGGTGGCTCCGCGTCCATCCCTTCCGCTGATGATGCAGATGCTACGAACGAGGCCCTGGAGGGTGCGGCGAGTGTTTCTCATCAGATGACTGAAGGTTGTATCGAAGAGAAGACAGCCGAGGCCGGCGGCGTCCAGGCTGGTGGTAACAGCGCTCCCTCGAGCAGCGATGTTGCACCTGGCGTGAACACTCAACAGGCAGCCACTCAAACCAAGGCAGGGAAGTCCGAAGTAGGCACCAAAGCCTTGTCCAGTGTGAAAGCAGCCGTGAAGGTTTTCGAAAGCATCAATGGCTTCGACGAGCAAAGCGCGACTCAGCGTACCGTTGTTCGCGATCTGATGTTAAAGCAGTCCGAAGCCATGGAACTCAAGCTCCAGGGCAAGAAACCTCCCGAGGGTGAAGACTTTGATGCCATTGCTAAGCAGCTCCGGCGCGAGAACAACCGCCTCGACTCCCTGCTTGAAAAGGAATCACTGTTCGGCAAGGCCCGGAAAGCCGCCGAAATTGCGATCGAAAACATCCAGGGCGTAATTGCCGAAATCAACCGTTTGGAGGAGGAGGCTTAGCCCTCCTGGACGCCATGAACAAGAAACTGTTCGCCAATATCCAGTTTTACGCCTTCTGGCCTTGCGCCGGATACCTTGCAGGCTATGCATTCCTTGCATCGGCAGGCATGATCTAACCAGCAGCCCTAGCAAACCTGGCGCGCCCCGTCACGGCTCAGGGCCATGAAACCCAAACCAAGGAGACAAGATGTCCCTCATCACCGAGTACCGAGCCACAGAGGAAGCCATCAAGGAGCTTCAGGACCGACTGGAGAAGCTGAGCGGAAATGAAGCCCTTTTGAAAGAGATGGAGTTCGAGAAAAAGCTGCGGGCCTTGATGTCTGAGTATGGCAAGAGCCTGCGTGACATCATCGCGATTCTTGACCCGGACTATCGAAAGCAGATTACCCATCAGCCTGGCAAACCTCGTGCGCAACGAGCAGTCAAGATCTACCGCAACCCCAACACGGGTGAGCTCGTTGAGACCAAGGGCGGCAACCACAAAACGCTCAAGGAGTGGAAGCAAGAGCATGGCGCTGATGTAGTCGAGACATGGCGAACCCAGTGAGTTTGCGCTTCCGCTGATCTTCCAGAATAAAAGGCCGGTGATCCCGGCCTTTTTTGTGAGCTCGGTTTGGCCACCGGGAGCTTGGGTTTTTTCAATTGAATGAGAACTTGAAATGGAGGTAAATAACTATCAACGGAGGATCAAATGGATAGCACTGAAAACGTCGATGAACGCCTGTTGGCCGCGGTTATGGATGAAGCGCAAACGGACTTCAGCATAGCCAGTATTGCAGTTGAGAAGATCCGTCAGGGAGCTGAAAGCATCGCCGCCGGCATGCACGGTCGCAACCATGTAAAGGCGTCATTCGAGCATTATGACGGTACCCCGATGTCGCCTGAAGAAGCCTTGGCTCACCAGTGTGTCCATGCGGCAAGTATCGGAAAATCCCTCGGCCAGGAATTTCTTCTGAAGGCACCTG
The DNA here is from genome assembly GCF_059862525.1 of Pseudomonas sp. MF08875. NCBI lineage: Bacteria > Pseudomonadati > Pseudomonadota > Gammaproteobacteria > Pseudomonadales > Pseudomonadaceae > Pseudomonas > Pseudomonas sp. MF08875. The sequence goes on along the minus strand of NZ_JCBCUW010000053.1, from coordinate 23,616 downwards.
CTCCCCTCCTGGAGCAATTTTCCGCCGTGGCAGGGAACCGTAACGTTGCGGACAGTGGTGCAATGCTCGCCGGCCTGCTGCATGGGTTCATGATTGCATTCGCCACGAGGGAGACGGAGGAGCGAGCGCTGAAAGCGATGCTGGAGGTGGCTCGGATCTGCGACGAGGCCAACAATATCCGAGGCACCTCTTTCGGCCAGGCCAGCGACTAAATTGGTTACTCGGGCGCTCTTTGCGGAGCGCCCATCATCCCAGCCGTCAGGCAGCCGGCTGCACCTTGGCCAGGTCCGACCCAGCATCAGGGGCAAGCTCCGAAACCAGATCCGATACCTCACCTTTCACCTGGGGAGCGTTGGCGACAAGAAAGTCCCCCCAATCCTTCATCAGGGCGCGACGCTTATCTAGCAAGTCACCTCGGTTATATGCTGCTTCAACCTTACTGTTGAGGGTATGCGCGAGAGCCATTTCGCAAACCTCTCGCTGGTGATCGGTTTCTTCCGCGGCCCACGTCCGAAAAGTAGATCTGAACCCATGCGGTACGACGCCATCGACCTGGAGCTGATCGAGCACCCTTGCCATGGCATTGCCGGGAATAGGGCCTGTTCGCCAGGAGTTGAGAAATATCCATTTGTCATGCTTTCCGACCTGCTGCCGTAGCACCTCGAGCATTTGCTCCGTAAGGGGTACCCGGTGAGCCTTGCCCGCTTTCATGCGTTCTGCTGGGATGTACCAGATTTTCTCCTCCCAATCTATTTCCGGCCACTGGGCCCCGCTCACCTCTTGGTTACGGGTCGCAGTCAGAATTGCGAATTCAACAGCACGAGCTGCTGCCCCATCCAGGGAATCGAGCCTGGCCAACAGCTCGGCAGTGCGTAAAGGTGTCGGAGACGGGAAGGGGACTACCGTATGCGATTGCTTGGGCAAGAGCTTGTCGAGATGACCGCGCCACCGTGCGGGGTTTTCACCTTGCCGAAGCTTCAGTGCCTTCGCTGCATCGAGCACGAGCTCTATGCGATTCCGGACGCGGTTCGCCGTGACGGGGATCTTGCTCCAGATCGGCGTCAGCACATCCAGGATATCGTCCGTGTCGACCTCGGCTATCCGAAATCCGCCTATGACAGGGTAGACATGCTTCGTGAGTGAATTCTGCCATTGCTGGTGATGCTTCTTAGACCAACTCGACGAATGCGTGCGTATGTACCTTTCCGCCGAAGACCGAAACGTGTGGCTCGTTGTAGTTCGTGAGGCTTTGGCGGCTTTGGCCTTCGCACGCTCAGCGGCTGGATCGACGCCACGGGCGATATCGAGCCGGTACTTGTCAGCCTCCAGCCGTGCGTCTCTGAGGCTCAAGGCAGGGAATGTCCCCAGGGCTAGATCGTGCCGTTGCTTCGCCAGCATATAGCGAAAGACCCAACTTTTCCGCAGGGTAGCTGACACACGAAGAATCAACCCTCGGCCGTCCTGGTAGGAGCCGGGCTTGTCGACATCCTTGACGAACTTAGGGGTCAGTTTGCTCATGAGGTGCCCTCGGTCACCGGGCCATTCTTTTCATCCACCGGCACGTCATCCTGAAAAGCGAGAGAAATGTTCTCCGGTGGGACAAGGTGAAGGCAAGCAAGCTCGTACCCCGCATCTGAAACGAGGTGTAAACCGGAGCGATCAACGGCGAGAACGGAAATCGCTCCAGGCTCGTCATCAAGCGCTTCACCAAGCCAGTTACTGAGTGCGTCTTCTACTGCCAGCATCGACCCAAAGAAATAGACCATTTCCTTGGCTTCACCGAGTAGTTCGGAGCGAGGTCCAATCTGCGGCCGTAAACCGTCACGGAAGATGGACTCAAGATTACGGGTTGGCGTGACGTGGTAAATCTCACCAGAAATCGGCTCGCTTTGAGCGTGCTCATTCGAAGCATGGTTTTTCACTACGGATTCCTCGCGGCTCGTTTGTTCGCAGGCGCTGATACTGCAATCGCGCCAGATCTCGCCGGAATGTAGGAGGATAAGGTATCCCCATACAAAACGGCTACAGGCCAGAACCTATAAGGGATTCGAGAAAACCCAAATATTACGTCCCACACCATAGCCCACAGTTGCTATCGAGCAGAATGACCCTTCCAGGAAGCAGAGGAGGCCGACCGACGAGAGCATGAGTACCTGGACCAGGTGAGGTGGGGGAGAGGAGAGGGGGAGTCGCCCACCCGGCAGCAGGCCTGAATCCTCGGCCGGGTTGTTGCCTGATCAGATTGAATGGATGGCTTCTGAGCCGCCAATTTCAACTATGGTCAATAGCCCGTTTTCAAAAACACCACCAGTATCAATATATCGAACATTCCCTAAATCAAGGACGGCAGCGACTTTCGTGTGGCCTACAAAGATCCTGTCGATACCAGCAACGGGGATGGTTGTTTGATTTACATGTCGAGACCTACGCCACATTGCTTCCGTGGCATGGTAGTTCCTATAAGAGTCGCCTAACTCACCTGTCAGAGCCTCTTCGAAGCGGGACCAACTTAGGCATGTGCATTCAGCATGAACAATTCCAAACTTTTCGCCGTTGCGGCCTTCGACCTGAATAGCGATGGGTAGACCATGTAAAGCAAGCCCTATGGACTTCTGCTCGTCAGAGGTAAGGGAATAAAACCATTCTCCACCGTACTTCCGGTGTCCAACTGGTTCGGTATCTAGTCCGCCTTCAACACACCAGTAGTCATGATTCCCCATAACAGACTTGAACCAAGGCTTCTTCAACCAGTCATCAACTTGGTGTGATTCTGGCCCTCTATCAACTAAATCACCTACCGAAAATAGTCTGTCTGCATATTCGTCAAATCCTACCGAAGATAACAGTTTCGATAGCTTGCTGAATTCACCATGAATATCGCCAACCACGAAATCACGCCCAAAAACATTTGCTCCATACTTCGCGTAATAGCCATTGGCGCTCACGCTGACCGGGGCATGAATTGCAGAAAGATGAAGGAATTTGGGCATCATAATAGGCTCGCGATACGCTGGAATTGTTGGCATACAGACCATTTTCGGAACGGATAGCGCCTAGATGGATAAAGGGTTCTTGCGTTGCTCAACGAAGTACGCAACCTCTTGAGATATTCGCTTTGTTTCAGCGTCATACTCATCGTTGATAGCAACAGCCCGATCCCCGCCAAGTTCGCTAATCAAGCGTTGAGCTTCTTGAGAAACCGCACTTTGTCTGTTCAGGAAGTTCGGGTCTATGACGTTCATATTGTAGGAACCGCCAATTCGCATAGCGACTTGAGCCCCTTGGGCCTCGCACATTACGAATCCGATCTTTTCATACGCCTCTACGAGTGTTGGAAAGCAGCTCAGCGCTATGTCGGTGAAGCGTGGTTTTAGGCTGGCAATCATCGCAGTCATAATTCCCTGATTGCGGTGGGCTGAATCGACGCAAATATAATTGATGCCACAAGCAGTTTCGGAGTCGTTAGCACGGGTCAGGGTCATAAAACCTATGATAGTTGATGCGGCATTTACAGCAATTACTAATTCTGAATTGATCATCAGGCTAATTGCTTGGTCTAGTTGAAGTTGGATGTCAGTCAGCATCCATGCACGAACTACGCCGAACATCGGGTGGGTAGTACTTATTGGTCGGTTGACCAAATCCTGGCTATAGCGATATGCCATACGCAAGATTTCTTCTTTCTGCGAATCACCTAGTTCTTTAATATTTTTGATTGTAACAACTTCCATGATTGCTCCTTTGTGTTCGCTTCGGTTATTTGCTTTCAACAATATGCCACTGACCATCCCAGTTTCGGATTTTGCATTTAGCCGTCATTCCGCGCCCGGTGTGGATGCCTTGAACAACGCCCTCGCCAGGCCCCGTTTTGGCAAAGTTCACACGGCCACAGTCTTTGAATGCGACCTGATTCATGAATCCCCCCCTGCTTTGCACCGCGTCCTCCCCCGCTGCCGTATCGACTGCTCGCTGGCCGTTTGTGATGCGAGTAGCTTGAATCACGGTCGAGCCGTCTTCTGCCTTGCTGTAGTGCAAAGTGCGCTCGTGTTCGACAGCACCGGTACCGACTGCGGCCCCCGAATCTCGCGACGAGTCGCAGCCGGCCAACGAGAGGCCAACGAGGGTGTAGATAAACAGCTTGCGCATAGATGGAGCTCCAATGATGTTTGAGGAATAAGCATGCCAGCGCGGGAGAAAATGCCAACTCAAGTTGATGCATTTACTGCCCTGGGCGGGAGCAGGGCGCTGTATCTTCCTCCGGTGTGTCGGAGATATTTCCGCCAGCAATACTCATCAGAACAGTGCGATTTGTTGGCCACTGGTTGCGGGGGGCGCAGTGAGAGCGGCCAAGTCCCGGAACAGGACGGGCGTAGTATTTTCGTCTGGCGGATTGGTGATCTCGCTGGCCATGGCCTGGTGGCGCGTTAGCCTGGCGCGCCATAGACCCATAACGTGTGCCGGCGTGTACCACAGCTCCCGTTCTTCCAGCGCCAGCGTGTTACCGAGGATCAGAATTGCGGGAATGTGCAGAAGGCTGAGCTGGAGGTAGGTCATATGAACTGCGCGGGAGTCGACATCCTGCGCAGTCACATGGAGGCAGCGCTGGTAGTTGAAGCCTTTGTCTCCCAGCGCTTCGGCGATCGCGATCACCATAGCTCCCGCACCGGATGCTGGTTCGTTGACCGTTATAAAACCTCGCTCATCTAGTCGCTTGCGCAGATCTGCACCATCCCCAAAGAGTTGTGAGGCCATGAGCTTGCAGACTGGGTAAGGGGTGAAAAACTGTCCTCTTGAGCTGTTCCCCAGCTCCAACTCGCCGAATACCTGGCCAAGCACATCGTCAGGCCCATATTCCATTGCCATGGTGAGTTCAGCGAGCATCTGGGGAAACCGATGCACCTCGCTCGGCTCATACTTCTTAATGACGCTCATGTAGCGTTTTTCACGCTCATTACGCTGGGCTAGGTCCACGCTGTTGCTCATCGCTAGCGCGCCCATTTCGCAGAAGTCCGCAAACACATCCCACAAGTGATGGCGATGGCTGTTTGCGTTGAGCAGGCGAATGAGGTTTTTACGGTGTTCTGCCGGGCTCGAGGATGCGGTCTTTGCGTTTGCGTGTCTTGATTTAGCCATGGTGCTCATCAGCTGCTATCGGGAACGTTAGGACGAACCTAACCCGAAGTGATGAGAACCCAAGAAGTCAGTCGATCACGATCTCTCGCACTGAATCCCAGTCGTTGGGGGAAGCATCGCCGGTGGCAAAAGCGAACCGCATACCCACGGTCGGCCTGCCTTTCTTCATGAGATAAGCCGCAGCTCCAGCGCACATCGACTCGTGCCCCGAGGGTTCATAGTTCCCCTCATCGTCCCAGTTGCCACCCCGTTTTGAATGCACGGTCTTGTGGCACTGGAAAGTAGATTGATCATCCTCGATCAGGGTAGAAATAATCCCCTCCAAGCGCCCGCGGCTTAGCGGAATGGCTCCTTCCTTGAGGAAAGGGCAATTCGCACAGGGTTTTTTCAGTCGGAAATGCTGCTTGATCGGATTCACTGAACCGCATCCTTAGCGCGAAACATCAATGGCGAAAACCTCGACTGGATCTGCGCCGAAGTGTGGATGAACGATCGTCGTCAAGCGATAGCCCTTCCAGGGCAACACAAGTCTTCGTGCGTCGTCTCCGCGCTTCGGATAGCCCCGTGTCAGCTCAATCTGGTCGAAGCTCTGTCCATCCAAACGCCGTCGCCAATAGGGCGTGGCAGCTCGGAATTCTTCCGGCTTGATCCCGGCCTTGATTGCGTCGAAATACTCGCCTTTGAGCGGCAGTACCAGAGTACGCATGAATAGGGTTCCTTTTCAGAGCGGTCGAGTGCAATCTAGGCTCCGATTATCCCATTTGCCAGGCACAACCCAAGCGCATAGCAGGTGGGATGGAATGCTGGTGGCTACCTGATAAGCGTAGGATGTGCGGTTGGAGAAAGCCGATGCTGCCTGGTTGGGATGTGACGCCCAGCGGCAACCTCTGAAGGAAGGGGGGTAGAGAAGGGGAGAGGGAATCTCAGAAAGGCAAAAGCCCGGTGATTAACCGGGCTTTGCAGGTCCCTCTAGGGGGATAAAACTCAAGTGCCTCAAGGGCTACGTGGCAAATAATAGGGTCAGCTGACACTTATGTCAACTATTCAGTAAGCATTTGACCTAGGCTATTTCAGCAATCCACCAGCGTTAACGGCCTTAATCACTGCTGTCTGAATCAGGGTAACGACCTCTCGCGATAGCACCTGCTCAAGATGACCACGCATCGCCCTGGGCTTGAATAGGCGCTGTTTGCTGACCTGCTCAACGAGGTCCGCTTTGGCCCACCTGGTCTGTTGCTTGAAGTACGGTAGCTCGTCAATCAGGTCGCTCCCCAGCTCGACGTGTAGCCCGCGGCTGAGTTTGCCCATGTCCTTTGTTGTCGATAGCGGCACGACAATGCAGGCATTTGGGTCGATGCGCGCGTTGAGCACAACAACCAAGCGGTTTTTTATCATTTCGGGCTTCAACCGGTAGTCATAGTTCTTGAAAACTATGACGCCGTTTTCATCGTACTGATAATCGCCGTAATTGCATTCCAAGATCTGCCCTATCTTGGGTTCAAAATTAATAGCCATCAATCGTCCTTAAAGCTGGATCGCTGCCAGACTGCATGATGCCACAGCGCCACGCATCCCGTGCGAACGAGTGCTGGGACAACCGATGCAATTTGCATTTGAGTATCAAGGCCGGGGCAGCCAGCGGATGAGTGCGGCAAGCAGCCATCCCAGAGTGCACCAGGTGGTCAACATGAGGAAGCCTAGGAGGGCGATTCCAGCGTTGCCAAAAAGCCCGTCAAAAAGCAGCAGGAAGGCCTGAGGCGCGGCTTCGAACACCCCAGACCAGATCAGCGTGGCATTGGCCACCCCGGCTAGGAACATGAGCCATGCAAGGTATTCCGGCAAATAGCTCGACTTGAGTGTAGGGGACTGCATGAGGCAACTCCTTGTTGTCAGAGGGGAGATGCTTTCAGGCTATTTCCATTATGCGATATCCCAAGCCAACAAAAAGCCCGGCGAGCCGGGCTGGGATTGCTGTTGGTGCTAGTCCTCAAAATGCAAGCTCTTGCTGTCGGTCTGCGTATCCGCACCAACGGGCAAAGCAGTCGGGATTACCCACTTCCATCTCTATGTTTCCGGCGTAGCCATGGGCGCGGGCGTCACGGATCAGTTCTGCAATAACTTCGGGACTGTCTCCCATCTCGAAACAGGTATCGAAAGTACGCTCGCCCAGTCCTTCAAACCCCCGATCCCACAAGTGATAGCTGGTGATCTCACGCACGAGGTTGTGGCGATAGGCTAGCTGCACGAAGCGCACACGGGCCTTAAAGCCCGAAGCTGTTGAGAGGCCTACCCTGTCGCGTAGACGAAACAGTTCGTTGATGGTGGAGGTGGTGTAAGACATAAGGCGATCCGAGCTTTCCAGGAGATGCCATCAGGTTACGGCATGAGGTTGGAATCCCAACCGGAATCAACGAGCCTCGGGAGAGCCGATGCCAAATGGCGGCATGATCAGAATTTCATAGACAGAAGGGGGCAGGGGATCAATTTGCACTCTGATGCCGATGTATTGGTCTGAAAGCCTCCCATCCAGAGGAAAAACTCCGTGGGGAATTTCAGGCTCGGTGCCGAGCCACATCCGGGCGCGTTCGTCGATCAGGTGAAGTCCAACCTCGATCTCCTGGTAGGGCGACACGGCCTGGCCACCAAAGACCTGATGGCCGAGTCGTGCTGCCTCGGCTTAATACATTCAGGGCTGGGTTTTTCTTTGTCAGATTTCGCTACTGCCGATCCACTCTCCACCGAGGTAGCCATCGGCGCCGTCGCGTGTGACTGACTCGTGCTCATGCGCAACAGCCATCAGTTGCTGATGCGTCCAGCCCGCTGCTGGGGCGGCAATAGCCTTGAGCACGTCGCCGGCGAGGGAGCGGATTTCAAAAGCCGCGTGCTTCAATGCAGACAGCAAGTCAGGCTCTCCTGGGCGCTGATCGGTTACGAGATTCAGCATGGCAGATTCCTATACGTGCTACTCATGGTCGCGTTTGCCTCATTCAAATTCGCGGTGGTATTGAGCCACCGGCTTGTGACAATCAACGCAAAAGGCGCGCTTACCCGGTTTCATCACCAATTTGTCGTACATACCCGAATTGTCCACGCCGGAGTTATCGCCGGAAAAGCTGGCGGGCATAAATCCCTTGTCCGCTATAGGTGTAACGCACGTAATACTCGTCTGCGCCGCAGTATGGGCACATAGTCAATTCAACTAGCGTCGGCAGGCCCATGTGATTTGCGTGACTACTGGCTGTCTTTGAGAAAGATGTGTGTGGTTGCCTGGGAAGCGATGTTTTCAGCAGTCGCTTGGGCGGAAGGTTTATCCCGCAAAAGTGAGGCTGTTAGACCTGGCTCGGTTTCAAACGCCTTGATTCCCCGGTCAATTACCTGACTCAACCGCTGGACGTCTTTGTCGTTATCGGACAGAACGAACACGAACACGGGTTTTGCCTCTGTATCGGTGTATCCCACAGAGGGGGTAACTTTCAACGAATGAAGCTTGGTGCCAGCTGGTACAGCTTCACCGAATGCTTTCAACGCTGCCGCCAACTGTTCCTGACTCAACATGGTGTTCTCCCTGTATTTTCGCGGACGCGAAAGTGGCGTCCTTCTAGTGCCTCGGCCCAGCGCGAGGGCTAGGCTTGGGCGTTCCTGGGCGTTTTTCTTAAACAGTTACTGTTGATCGGCCATGACAGAGCAAACGTAGATGAACCACGTCAGGCCAACAGTCACCACAAAAAAACCGAGCCAAAGTTTCCAGGCAGATGCAGCATGCGAGCTGAGCCAGCCAAAAAAAACAGCGAGAAATGCTGAGAAAAAAATTGCTCCACTGATGCTCATGTCGATTTCCTTGAACACTTCAGTTATTGGCAAGACTGATTGGTGACCCGCCACCCGGTACGATTTTCAGCGTCGACCTTCGCTCGCTGCATGGTGAGTTCACATTTGCGACCTGCAATCAAAATGGGCACCGCTGCCGTATCGGCCCAGATCCTCGGGTCGCCAACAACGATGAAAGAGTGCATTGCATATTCACCGGCTAACCCAATCGCAGCCTCCGGCGATCCGGAACGATCAAAGTTGAAGCTGTCCTTCGTCGGTTCGCTCACAGGAGCCTCTTGGCGCACGTATAGCGCATGGATGGCCGCGCCTCCTGGTACGCCTGCGATCAAGCCCAATAGAAGTCCTGCTGTTAATCGGTTCATGCTCAATTCCGTGATAAATGGAGGCTCGCCCTGACCTGGAAGGTGGGACAGCTGCTCGATCATAGTTCGGCGTGATTTTCACCAAAGAGAATATCGTTGGTGAACTCAACCAGCATTTGGTTTGCGTCATCCAGAGTTGGGCATCCACCCATCAGCCAGCTTGCCCACTTGCTCTGTGAGTAAAAGGCATAGATCTCCTCAGCTTGGCCAAGAGATACGCTGTACCCATAGCCTGATAATGCGGATTTGATATTTGCGGCAGTTTCAGCGACGCCTTCGTAACTACGGCAGAGGTCAGGGCCATATTCCGAGACAGCTGCTAGGATGCGCTGCAAACCCTCTTCAAGGTGGAGGTCGCCTTTCTTGCTTTGCACCACTTCACTGGATTCGTTCACTGCTGTTCCTTTTGAGTGCCTAATCATCTTGTTTTCCCTCAAGCAGCGGCTTGATCGGCCTGAGCCATGATCGCCTTCGCCGCGTGGTTGATCATGTAGAGCTGAGCATAAAGGCTGTCGCATGTCTTCGTTATCCGGTGCTCGTACCACTCTTCGCCGAGGCACAGGACCTCGGCATTGTCGCGCATGAACTGGTGCGCCTCTTCGGTGAAACCGATGTTCTCAGCGAGGCCAAAGAGGTCGTCCCAGTGCATCCAGCGATCATCGCCATTCTCCAGATCGCGGCGGTTGGCCACAGTCAGGGCGCGGAACTCCCCCCAATGCTCACCACGAACCAGGTCCGCATCCTGCGCCCAGGCTGGCAGGGCGTCCCAAATTTCCTCGGAGCAGTTGTCGTGCAGTTCCCGGCAGATGCTCGACACCAGTACCTGGCGGAACAGGGTTGTGCTGAACACCTGCTTTTTGTGGGACTCGTTGAGCTTGGTGTGCAGGTAGTAGGTGACGTCATCACCCGCAAGGAACGATATGCCATAGCCCAGGCCGACACTGAACGTCAGGTCGCCGATATCGCCGACAACGGCGATTCCGAACCGGGTCATCATGATATCGAAGGCATAGGCGGTGGTGCCCTCAGCCTTGCAACGCCAGACTTCAACATCGGATTGCTTCACCAGGCAAGTGTACTGGTGATCCTTGAGCTTTTCGGCAGCACGAGCCTTGCGCTCAGCTTCTGTCTGCCGGCGTTCTTCGATGTAAGCCGCTCGCGTTGTTTCAACATTCATGATCCGTTCCTTGACTGCATGTGGGTGACAAAAGATTCAGCTATGAGCGTACTGCGGCTAGCCGAAAACCCAATGGCTGGTTGAGCGACAGTGCGTTGCTCAAAGAAAAGCCCGCCGAGGTTAAGCCTGGCGGGCTTTTGTAATAAAACGAGCAGCTTCAGCGGCACCACAGACGAGACAGGAGGGGGAGGAGTGCCTTGGGAGCATAGCTTCTACCATGAAGCTGCCCAGGGCCTAATTTACCATGACTCGCTGCGGTCTTCTGCTCTCTCAGGAGAACAGCGATTTGATCGCCGAAAGAAGGCTTCGCTTTGGCGCTTCTGGTTCCACTGGTGTTCTTGCCGCACGGTAGGCTGCCATCAGGTGAACATCGTTGGCCAACATCCGGTAGACGCACTGGTTTGCGTCTGGGGTCGGCTTATGCAGCTGGTACCCATGATGTTTGCTGATATACAAAGAAACCGCGGCACTCCGGGATCGCCCGGCCTGGCAATTGACAGCGATATTTTCCCCTTGATCTGCAATTTCCCGGATGCGCTCCCGCAGCACGTCAGCCTTGCTGCTGAGCAAGTAGTCGACGTAATTCCGCTCAAAATCTGGCCCGTATATCTCAATGACTTCTTCGTCAAAGCCAGCATCAATGAAGTGGTGGTAGCTCACACTCTTCCAGCGTGCTTCGTCGATGCAGGCCTGATCTTCAAGGCCATCAGATATCGATATCAGATGGCAGTCAGGGCCTGGCGAGTATGCTTCAGCCTCGCTGCGCGATAAGAAGGTGCAGCTGGGTATGGTTTGGTGCATTTTTCTCTCCGTTGCTACCGACATGTCTACTGGGTTACCGAGGCCCTGAATTTCGATACATCGATGCGCTGGGCTTCCACTAGGCTCTGTAGTTTGCCGACATGAAACGCGGCAATGACCGGGCTCTGAAGAAAAGCAACACCGGGAATGGTGTTTGGCAGCAACGCCGTAACCTTGGTATGCAAATGTGCCCGAATCGGCTCATACCATGGCGCGTAACCACCCTCTCTCTTTTGGCTCGGATTGCGGTAGATGGACTGGCCGTCGCCCTCTGGCAGCTTGAGCATTTTCCGACACTCCAGTGACTCGTGGCTGAAACAGCCGATTTTCATATCACCGTCCAAGATGCCTTGACGCAGAGCACTTACCTCGGACGTTGCGAAGATGAAGGACATGCCCAGCACGACCAGGAAGAAGCCGGCCACGCGCAGGCTTAGCAGTTGCCCTAGCCCATACAGCGCAAGTAGCCCCCCCATTACGGAGCCATGCCAGTAAAGACCAACTCGAGGGCTGAGGAACGATGCGTTCCGCATATCTTCGTTGGTGATTGGCACCTGGAAGGTCAACCAGGCGGATGCGAGGACGCAGATAGCCAGCCACGCGAAGATCAGCAAGCCAGCCGTCGCGATGACAATGCTCATGAGCTTTTCAGCCTGAGTTAGCAGGGCCTGCTTGGGCATATCGGAAGAGGGAATTTCTGTGGACATGGGTAGATTCCTTTTTCAATGACAAAGCCCGCGAGCTGGTCGGGCTTGCGGGCTTCTTGTGTGGGAGGAAGGATTACTTCTTGGCGTCGATGAACGGCAGGGTTCCGCCTGGAAGTACCGTGGTAGGCAGCACGCCGTTCCAGCGCTCGGCTTTGGTAAGCTCGACCAGGCCGGGGTTGCTGCCCAGGGCGCGGGCGCGGGCGTCGATGGCTTTTGCTTCCGCTTCGCCGCGCAGCTGGATGCTTTCCGCTTCGGCACGTGCGGCGGCCAGTGCCGAATCCGCGGTAGCCTGGGCCTGGGTGACGACAATCCGCGCCTGGATCTGCTCAGTGGCCAGTTGCTGCTCACGAGTCTTCACGGCAACCTCAGCGCGCATGCGTTCTTCGATCGACTTCTCGTAAGCGTCACTGAAGTCGATGTTCTCGACTTGCACACTGTCGATCACCACCGGCCCACTGATTGCGCCCTTGATTGCGGCGGCGATATCGGCAACTAGCTTGCCGCGTTGCTGTACCGCGTTGACGGCGGTGTACTGACCGAAGACGTTTTCTACCTGTGTCGGGACATGGCGGCTGATCGCCCTTGTCAGCAGGCCTTCCAGATCGGCGTAGCCCTTGTAGACATCCGCGACCTCGCCTGCCGGCACGTGCCAGCTGACCGAGACCGACAGCGTTGCAGCCTGCTGGTCACGGCTGTACGCCTGCAAGCCGTCCCACTTGGTGGCGTTGTTCTGTATCGAGATCGCTTTGGCGCTGTCGATGAAGGGGATTTTCCAATGCAGCCCAGGATCTGCCACCTCCATAAAGGCACCGTTGCGCAGGACTACTGCGCGCTCTTTCTCGTCGACGGTATAAAACGAACCCAGCAGCAAACCCACACCAATAACGGCCACAACGGCAATCGAGCCGAGAGCCAGGGGAGATCTGGAAGAGGATGAGAAATTGTTGAATTGCATACTGATGATCCTTGGTGGTTGGTCAGCGGATAGTTTGTTAGGTAATGGCTGAAGGATGTCCCGATTTCAGGCGGTTTTATCGCCTGAAAGCGGGCTATGCTGTTTGCGGTTGTGCGGTGTTTTTCTCCTCGGTTTCGGTCGAGTTGCATTGGCCACGCTATAGGCATGCCTGAAAAACCCAAGTCACCTCGATACGGCCGTCTAGCTGGCTGATTGAGTCGTAGGGGCTGACAGCGCGAAAAAAAAGGCGACACAAATGGTCGCCTGAGTTCTATGGGCCTCCGTTTAGAGGCTCTTCAACACACCCCAGTGAACTGGACGGCGATCCGCCTTTTCCAGTGCCTCCGCTGCTACCGAGGCTTGCTCGTGCGAACTCCACACGCTGTCGGAGCAACGCTCAACTCCGTGCTCCTGGTCTCGGAAAATCAGGTCAAAGGTCGGAGCCTCATACTGGTCAGAGATATCCCGCACTACAAAGCGCTCGTGCTCGAGGTGATGTGTCACGGCGGATGCGGCGCTCACAGGCACGATCCTGCTTTCAGGGGAGCTGAGGATGCAGACCCCGAGGGGACTCCCAGCTGCTCCGCCGAATCACTCTTGGGGGGCAAGCTCGACGCCGAACCGTCGCGCTCTGGTTGGGAGATGGACGTTTCGATGTTGCAGCGACCGATCTCAATTCCAAGCTCATTGCTGGCCTGTTGGGAGAGATCTTGCAAAGCATCCTCAACAGCTAATTCGAGCTTGGCCTTCAGTCGAGAAAGTGCTTGTGGTGAGCCAGTAACTCCAATGGCCAGGCTGAGGTTAAGTCCAGCCTGATGCCGGGCTTGGGGCGTGACGACCTGCATAAATGGTTCTCCGTATAGGTTGATCTGCCTCCTTCTCTCACGATCGTCGAGAATCCCAAGTTCCCGTTGCCTGTTCAGGATTGCTTCTCCTCAGTGTTTAATAGCCGTGTATAAATTTTCTGACGGAAATCCCATGGATCAAAGCCTTGAAGTCTTGGAGCGAACGCTGCAAGCAAGCATCAAAGAGCAGCGCTCAGCACGTCGCTGGAAGAATTTTTTCCGTCTCGCGACTCTTGGGATCGTCGTGACTGCCTTTGTGGTCGGCGGAAGGGCAGACCTTGATGGCGTTGGGGCCGATGTGCCGGTAACAGCAAAAATCAAGGTGAGGGGAGTGATTGCGGATGGGGAGGAAGCGAGCGCTGAGAACCTGAAGCGTAGCCTCGGCAAGGCCTTTGAAAGTGAGAATACGAAAGCTGTGATTTTGGAAATCAACAGCCCAGGCGGTAGTCCCGTCCAAGCAGGCCATGTTTACGACGAAGTTCGCCGCTTGCGTGCACTGCATCCAGACACGAAGGTTTATGCCGTCATCACAGATCTGGGGGCCTCCGGTGGCTATTACATTGCCAGCGCAGCCGATGAGATATTTGCGGACAAGGCCAGTTTGGTCGGATCGATCGGTGTAACCGCGGCGAGCTTTGGTTACGTCGAGCTCATGCAAAAGCTTGGGGTCGAACGCCGCTCCTATACGTCCGGCGAACACAAGGCCTTCCTCGATCAATTCCAGCCTCAAAATCAAGAGGAGACGAAGTTCTGGGAAGGGGTGCTCAAAACAACCCACAACCAATTCATTCGCTCGGTTGAGGCTGGGCGGGGAGAGCGTTTGAAAGCGAAGGAGAATCCCGACCTATACTCGGGGCTGATATGGACTGGTGAGCAAGCGGTAGGACTGGGGCTGGTTGATCGCCTGGGTGATTCTGACTACGTGGCTCGTGAAGTCGTAGGTGTGAGCAAGATCGTTGACTTCACCCGCAAACAGAATCCCCTGGATCGCTTTGCCAGCAAGATCGGCGCTTCGGTTGCCGAACACCTCTCATTGCGGCTTGGGTTCGACGGCCTGAGCTTGCGCTAAAGCCCAGCAGGAACCCGGCCAGGCTAAGCAGTATCTGCCCCGTCCAGAGATGGACGGGGCATTTTTTTAGCCGCGCTTGAGTTGATCACGCAACTGAGTGGGTAGATTGCGAATAGTCAGCGTGCCGGCATTCTCGTCGTAGTCGATCTTGGAGCCCAGCAGGTGGGCCTCGAAGCTGATCGACAGACCTTCGGCGCGGCCGGTGAAGCGGCGGAATTGGTTCAGGGTGCGTTTATCCGCTGGGATCTCAGGTGACAGTCCGTAGTCGCGGTTGCGGATGTGATCGTAGAACGCCTTTGGTCGATCTTCATCGATCAGCCCGGACAGCTCCTCCAGCGTCATCGGCTCGCCCAACTTCGCCTGGCTGGTCGCGTAGCCAACCAGAGTATTGGTCTTCTCCCGCGCCTGCTCCTCGGGCAGATCCTCGCTCTCGACGAAATCGCTGAATGCCTTGAGCAAGGTGCGGGTTTCACCGGGGGCGTCTACACCCTCCTGGCAACCGATGAAATCACGGAAGTAGTCGGAGACCTTTCGACCGTTCTTGCCCTTGATGAACGAAATGTACTGTTTGGACTGCTTGTTGTTCTGCCACTCGCTGATGTTGATGCGCGCTGCCAGGTGCAGTTGGCCGAGATCCAGGTGCTTGGCTGGGGTCACGTCCAGGGCGTCGGTCACCGCCACGCCGTCGCTGTGGTGCAGCAGGGCGATGGCCATGTAGTCGGTCATGCCTTGCTGATAGTGGGCGAACAGGACGTGGCCGCCGGTGGAGAGGTTCGATTCTTCCATCAGCTTTTGCAGGTGCTCTACGGCAGCGTGAGTGAAAGATGTGAAGTCCTGGCCGCCCTCGATGTACTCCTTCAGCCATCGGCTGAAGGGATAAGCGCCGGACTCCGCATGGAAGAGCCCCCAGGCCTTGCCCTGCTTTGCGTTGTAGCTCTCGTTTAGATCGGCGAGCATGTTGTCGATGGGTGGCGACACACCCAGCTCGCTGTCGCGGGCGTGCAGGACGGCTGGAGTACCATCAGGTTTTTTGTCGATCTGATGAACGATGATGTGACGGATTGGCATGAGCAAAGTCCCTGTAGTTTGGGGTTAGTAAGGCGTTTCGTGGGGGTGTTTCGACAAATGGGCGGTGAGCACTTGCTTACTGAAGTCGGTCAGGATTTCAGGAGCAAGAACGGAACCGGTGATTGCAGCGGCGGGGCGAAAAATCCTCTTGCCGGAAGCCGTGAGCCAATCGAACACCATGAAGTGTTGGTGCGCTCCAGTTTTGAGAGGCGGCAGCGCCTGCCAGGTCATAGTTGAACTGGCGTATAGCGACAGTGCTGATATGACGGTTTGCGACTCCCCTGCATTGCGGCTCCGCTCGGGCAGAGCGTCATAGGCGCTGAGGGTTGCGCCGAGAACATCAGCGGGCTGAAGTCCGTCAAGATTCTTCAGATCCTCGCCGCTCTGCATTGCTCGATAGCCGTCCAGCGTCAGCTGGCCAACGAGTCGGGGGCCAGCAACCAGGTTGTATGAGTACAGCCAGAATCCAACGGCATTTCGTGCGCCGGCTGCTTCATCATCGATAACCCAGCTTGCATGCCGCAGCGACTCAGCAAACTTGCGAGCGCGCGCCTTTCCTACGTCATCCATCTACGACTCCTATCTCTTGGCCTGCGTCGACGCCTGTGCGAAAGCTCAGGCAATGTCGAACACAGTCGCACGCCGGCCGGAAAACCCAAGTCGAGATGCGAGCATCAGGAAGAGCCTGTATCGGCGCATTGGCAGGAAAAAATATCCGTCTCAATCAGGCTGCGCTCTGTTGCCGTCTCCATTCCACGGATCGAGCACCTGGCTTGGGTTATTTCGAAGCGATGGTTTCCTACCTGTAGTTCTTACAGCGGGAAACCTCGATGCAGCTCCGACCCTACCAACAACAGCAGGATTTTGAACTCCGCAAGGGCATAAGCCTTGGCGCGATCATTCAGATGCTGATGAGTCCTACGGGCTCCGGTAAGACAGAGGTGGCCAAGCACATCATTGCCGGTGCGCAGGCGAAGAACCGGAGGGCCTGGTTCATCGTCGACAGCGTGAAGCTGCTCGATCAGACGCTTGAGCGGTTCCACAAAGATGGATTGGTCGCCGGTGCGATTCAGTCAGACCATCCCTGCACTGACTATCGAAAACCCATCCAGGTCGCAACGATCCAGAGCTTGCGTCCGCGCCTGGACTACATGCTCAACCACCACAAACCACACCTTGTTCTCATTGACGAGGCGCATGTCATCCACGAAGCCCATATTGAGCTGATCACGTGGTGCCGGCGGAACAAGGTGCCAGTTATCGGGCTCAGTGCTACCCCTTGGCGGCGAGGCCTGGGCCGCATCTTTGACAGACTGGTCAACTGCATCTCCCTTTCCGAGCTGACAGACCAAGGTTTCCTTGTCCCTACACAGTGCTACGCGCCCTCCGTGCCTTCGCTGAAGGGGGTGAGCACGAAGCCGAATGGTGACTGGATCGAGGACGAGCTTGCCACGGTCATGGGTGACGCCAAGCTGCTTGGTGACGTGGTAACGCACTGGAAAGAACTGGGTGAAAACCGCAAAACGATGGTTTTCGCCTGCAACGTCCAGCATTCCAAGAAGCTCGCTGCTGAGTTTTTAAAAGCTGGGGTTGCCGCAGCTCATATCGATGGCTATATGCCTCCGCATGAGACCGAGGAGATCTTGCGCCAGTACAAGGCGGGCAAGATAAGGGTCTTGGTCTCAGTGGCTATGCTGATCAAGGGGTTTGATGACCCCTCGACCAGTTGCCTCGTGATAGCGCGGCCTACCAAGTCCCTGATGCTTCACTACCAGATGATTGGCCGCGGGCTGCGACTCTCGCCTGAAACTGGAAAAATCGACTGCATTATCATTGACCACTCCGGGAACCTCTTGCTTAACGGGAAGCCAACGGACGAGGTGCCCGATGCCATGGACAATGGGGAAGGGGAGCGTCTTGACCGCCGCCCGCAGGACAAAGGCGATCAGGAGAAAAAAACCAAGCCATGTCCGAAGTGCAGCTTTGTTTTCAGCGGATTGCTCTGTCCGAAGTGTGGCAATGAAATCGTAATACCGGATGGGGTGGCGGTGGCCACCGGCAAACTGGTGAAGCTAGACGATCGACGCAAAGTGCTCGGGCCGACCAGTAAACAGCACACTTTCTGTGAGCTGCTTGGGTACGCCCGTGAGACCGGCAAGAAAGACGGGTGGGCTCAGTACGCATACCAGGCATACATGAAAGAGCTGCCAGATCGCGCATGGATCGGTACCGTGCAACCCAAACCACCGAGTGAAGACATGAAAAGCTGGGTGAAGGGCTATAACGTCCGTCGCGCCAAAAGCAAACGCCGATTCGGGTGAACCGGCGGCTTGGGATTATCCAGAGCCATGTTTCACTGCTTTCAGCTGGGACTTAACACCCATGCGATTTTTCAACAACCAAGGATTGACATCCTCCCCCGGCTTAAACGCCGGGGATTCCCTCTCCAGGACGCTCATGCCCGAGCGCGAGAATGTTCCTGGCCGCGTTCACGTCGCGGTCGTGAGTGACACCGCACTCACAGATCCATTCTCTTATTCCAAGCCCTGCGATACCTCTCGGCCTGCTGTCGGGCAATGCACCGCAACAGCTACAGGTTTGGGTGGTGTACGCCTCGTTCACAACCCTGAAGACGATGCCTGCGTGCGCGCATTTGTAGGCCAGCATTGTTTTCAGTTGACCCCAGCCGGCATCGAGCACCGACTTGGCCATCTTGGTTTTGACGAGTTTCTGCGAGCTGACATCGCCCACGATGATCGTGTTGCAGCGCTCGACCAGCGAGCGGCTGAATTTGTGTAAGGCATCCTTGCGCCGGTTGGCTATCTTGGCGTGGATTGCCCGCACGCGAGCCTTCTTGCCGGCACGCTGGGCGCTGGCCAGCTTGGGCTCCAGGTCGCGGTAGAAACGCCCATTCTCCAGCCGCTGCCCGTCGCTACAGGTGGCCACGTCCTTCAGGCCCAGGTCGATGCCTACTACCCCTTGCCCCGTCGATAGCTGGGTCTCCAGCTCGACGACCACATTGAAATACCAGCGGCCTCGGGCGTCTTCGCTGAAGCTGCCGGAGCGGAGGCGGTACTGGCCCAGCCCGTAGCTGTCCCAGACCTTGAAGCATCTGCCATTGTGGAACACCTGGCCGTTCTTCCAGCTCGCTGCGCCGGATTTGAACGGAATCCAGCCGAGCGAGCGGCGAACACCGATCGATTTACGCCAGCTCAGCCGGGCCTTCTTGAACTGCCGGCGGCGCGTGGCGTATTCCCGCGACACTTCCTGCAATGTCTGCGAGTGCAGGCCCAGTTCCTTGCTTGCGCCCTGGGTATAGCGATCTAAGTCGTAGGCCGACAGAAAGACCCCGCGCTCACGGATCGAGCGATGGCTGAGTTCGTTCAGGTAGTTCCAGACGAAATTCACCTGCCGGGCCATCTGGCGCAGCAGCTGAGTGTGTTTGTCTCGAACGCGAACCTGGAGGGTCTTGGTGTGCTTCATGTCGGCAGCGTGCCATAGCTCTGGAATAACCCAAGGTGAGCCATCGCTATTCTCCGGCCGCCCCGATCTAGGGCGGCGTCTGCGTAATTCAGACCAAAAAACCGCCCGAAACCAGACCTTTCCCCGCGACCTGCATGAAACGATCTCCTCACCTAAGGAGACTCACATGCCCAGCGAAAAATATCTTCCGGCGATATGCCGATCACCACTCATTGACTACCTGGCAGGCATCGGCTCGCACGCGGTCATGATTCTGACGTTCAGGCACAGCGGCGAAGAGCTGCGCTCGATGTCCAGTCGTCACGCTGCCGGCTTGATGGCAGTAGCGGTTGGCATGGTCGTCGCCTGTACCCACCTCGCCCCGAGCTCCAGCTCCACGCATAGCTTGGCGCTTTACACACTATTTCCCCTCCTCATAGCAGCAGCAGCCTTACGCACCTTCGGAATGCATGCCGTTGCAGGGTATGCGACGTTCCTGGTGGTGACAGAGCCGGTAGCCCTGGTTGTTCGCCATCTCCCAATGGGCGACCTGATTGATGCCGTGTTTTCGTTCTGGTGCTTAGCAGCGCTGTCTGTCTACGGCGGCAAATGTGCAAAAAACAGAATGGAGTCGCCTCAATGAAGTCGACCGCAGAACAGCTCCCCATCATCGAATACCAAGGTGACCATCTGGTGGTGAAGGCCTATGCCGGGTGCGGCAAGACGACAACGCTTGTTGCCTACGCCAACCATCACAGCCACTTGCGCATGCTCTATCTGGCGTACAACCGCGCTATCCGGGATGAAGGCGCGGAGAAGTTTCCGAAAAACGTAGTGTGCAAGACATCCCACCAGTTGGCCTGGCCGCAGTTTGGCCGACACTATCAGCACAAGCTCGGGAACATCCGTCTGACGGATGCTGCCGGGCTCCTCAAAACACGGAACTGGGGAGATGTTCGAGACGCTATCGCTGTGCTCAATGCCTACCTTTCGAGCGCTGACGAAGAAATCAGTGAGGCGCATTATTTTGCTGCGCTCAGCGAGGAAGAGGCAGCGGAGCACGGAGCCGATCACCTCGACCGGACGATAAATTCTGCCCAGAAACTCTGGGACGAGATGATCGATACCGAGAGCAAATTCCCCTGCCAGCATGACGCATACCTGAAGCTCTTCCAGCTCAGTAATCCCCAGCTGCCGTATGACGTGATCCTTTTCGATGAGGCGCAGGACAGTAACCCCGTAACTGCCTCCCTGGTCGCTGGTCAGAAGGCGAGGAAGATATTTGTCGGCGACAAATGGCAGCAGATCTACCGTTGGCGAGGGGCTGAGAACGCACTTGATACGCAGATTGTGCAGGGCGCGGCGTCGATGTTCTTGACCAACTCATTCCGGTTCGGGCCGATGATTGCCGGCGTAGCCAATGCGATCCTCAAACAGCAAGGGGAAACACGTCCCCTGGTCGGGTACGGTGCGCGCGACAAAGTGACGACATCGCTTCCCTCTGGATGTAACCACTACACCGTGCTCAACCGCACGGTGATTGGCGTGATCATGACGGCCATTGATGCTGTATCTGATGGCCAAGTTGTCTACTGGAACGGGGGGATTGAGGCATACCAGATCTCCGACCTCGAGGATGTTTACCATCTGAAGGTCGGCCGCAAGGATGAGATCCGCAACAAGCGCCTTTTTGGGCAGTTCAGCGACTTTGGAGGGTTTGCCGAAGCGGCAGAGGAGTCGAAGGATGCCGAGATGAATCGGATGCTCAGGATACTCAAGGAGCACAACGACATCCCGAAATTGATCGCAGCTCTACGCCGTAACTCAACAGATGATCCTCTCGATGCCGATGTGATTGTGAGCACATGCCACCGATCAAAGGGGCTGGAATGGGATGTGGTGGTCTTGGAAGAAGATTTCCCGGACATCTTCGACGAAGAGAAAATCACCCCAGATCAGCGGATTGATGAGCTGAATTTGCTCTATGTCGCAGCCACAAGGGCAAAGAAGGTACTGGTGATCAACAGCATCACCCAGGTCGTGATCCAGAAAAGTCACGCCGAGGCCAAGCGGGAGATGGAAGCGGCAGCGGGGCAGCGCGCATGATCTACCTCTACCTTGCGCTTTTACTTGTGCCGGCCGGAGCGATTTTTGTCTGGGGTAGGCTGGTGTCACAGTTTTCGGCAAAGACGTGGATTATCTATCGGAACACTGGAATCATCGGCGGGCCCGTACATGAGCTGGCGCACGCGATTGCATGCCTGCTCTTCGGCCTGCGAATCAGGAAGCTTGCGCTATTCGCACCGGATGCAATCACTGGGCAGTTGGGCTACGTCGAGTTTTCCTATAGCCCGTTTTCTTTGCGCAACTCGATTGGTCTTCTTGTTCAGGGCATTGCGCCCTTGTTGGCCGGGGGCGCAATCGCCGTTCTCTCCCTCGGCACATCATCCGAACAGAGCCTTCCCGACCAGGGCATGGTGCCTTTGGTTGTCTGGATCGGCGCTGTGGCCACCGGTTCTGTTACCGCGATCGTCGACTTGGGTACTGGCTCATTGCAGGGGTTTGCTCTGGCGTTGCTCGTCCTAGTTATCTCGATGCACGCCATTCCAAGCACTGCCGATATCGCCCTGGGTCTCAAGGGCTTTGCCATCATTGCGGTCGCTTTCGGCGGCTTAGTCTTCTTGCTCCAGATGATTCCATTCCAGGGAGAAGGTGTTGCAATGGCGTTCATCATCAAGGCCGCGGATTTTGTGGCGCGTTATCTCGAGATCGGGATGTGGCATGCGCTCAACGGCGCAGTAACGGTGGTGACCCTATCTGTAGTCGCGAGCGTAGTGCTGATCCTGCTCCCAGCGTTTTTCTTCCATCTCAAATCCTTCTGGGATGGAGCCCGTGGCCATGTTTGAGCACTTATGGTGCATGCAATCGCGGGTGCATTAGGCCCGAGCAATTCACGAAGTCAAGGAAATTATATGCCCAAGTTTCTTAACACCAGCGCTACCAATTACTACCTGGAGGAGCTGATCAAGAACGCGAAAGAGCGGCTGATCCTGATCAGCCCGTTCCTCAAAATCAATGATCGCATCCGCGAGCTGCTGGAAGACAAAAACCGTATGAAGATTGACGTGCGGATCGTCTACGGCAAGAGCGAGCTCAACCCTCAGGAAATTAACTGGCTCAAGGGCCTGACCTTCGTTCGCACGAGCTTCTGCAAGAATTTGCATGCCAAGTGCTACCTCAACGAAGAAGTGGCCATCATCACGAGCCTCAACCTCTACGAGTTCAGCCAGGTCAATAACAACGAGATGGGCATCCTGCTGACCCGGGAGGCTGACTCGGAGTGCTACCGCGATGCCTACGACGAGGCTCAGCGTATTGTCCGTGTAAGCGATGAGGTGCGTATTGCAATGGAAATGGTCGTCAAGGTCGAAGGCGGTGGCGCTGCTGCTCAGGCAGCATCGGCATCGACCGATGCGGCTGATGGCGGTTCAGGCGCTATGGCCAAGCTCACCTCTGCAAAGTTGGCTGCAAAAATGGGCATCAAGACGAAAGACCTGATGGATCGGCTTGTTGCGGGGGGATACCTCGAGCTTCGAGATACCATGCATTACCTGACAGAACTTGGTAAATCCGCAGGTGGCGAGTTCCGGAAGGGGCCTGGCGGTTTTTACTTTTTATGGCCGTTTGATTTTGATTTTTGACGCTTGTGTCGAGGCCCGACCGGCACGGAAAGCAAGCCTGGATGCCATGGAATTCCTCACCTGATGTGAGCCGGCCCAGAAACACGATAAGCGAGCCGCCCAAGGCTGACTAAGGGCGGCTTTTCTTTCTCCTCCGGGCCTGCTTGACCGCAAATTTGCGTGATCCCAGAGGGTTGCAGGCATCCCTGTAAATAGGCATCATGGCCCTACCGAAAGGTGCGTAAGCTGCGCGCTATTGCAGCTCAAGAACCCTCACAGCTCCGATCGGGGCTGTTCAAGTAAGCATAAGTCCATCTGACTTATGCTACCTCCCAGAATCAACCATCCGCGCATGAGCGTAGATGTTTGTCCGTGCCTGGCACGGGTCGTTAGCTGCGACGGCGGCGGCGAAAACTGAGTGCAACACCTGACCTTTCCGGTACGGTGCTGTCCCTATGTCTTATTCCGAACTCAGCGTTGAAGAGCGCGCCACCATTCAAATCGGTCATGCCCAAGGTTTCAGCCT